>CAVHRL010000081.1:0-8281 GCA_963638375.1 Lachnospiraceae bacterium | reverse complement strand
GAAACCATTTGCTTGCTTTAAAGAATCAATTATTTTGTGATTTTTCTTGCGGCCCATAGGACAATGAGAGAACCAGTTGTTGCTATGATTAATTGTCCTATGATATTTGTACTACCAATTCCAATAAAAGATGCAAGAATTGAACCAACGATTCCTCCAATTAAACCAATAACAATATTTTTCATCATGTTATTAGAATCGTTTCCTGATAGAATTGTCGCAACAGTTCCAGCAATTGCTCCAACAATGATGCCTCTAAATAAACTGATTATCATAAAATCCTCCTTGTCTGTATAGTATATCACGTATACGAAAGAAAAATGGATTCACAATTTTAGTAGGAAAACATGTTTGTGTTTGTTATAATAGTTTCAGAAATTTGGAGGTTTTCAATCATGTATAAACGTGTTTTACTAAAACTTAGCGGAGAAGCTTTGAGTGGAAATGAAAAAAACTTCGATGCGAATGTTTTACACGGTCTTGCGGAAGAAATTAAAGAAGCACAATCTTTAGGTATTGAAATCGCAATCGTAGTTGGTGGTGGTAACTTTATTCGTGGAAAGACAGTTGCAGATATTGGTATTGATCGTGTACAAGGCGATTATATGGGGATGCTTGCAACAATCATGAATGCTTTGGCGATTCAAGCTTCTTTAGAAGGTGTTGGAATTGATACACGTGTTCAAACATCTATTGAAATGAATAAAGTCGCTGAACCATTTATTCAACGTCGTGCAATCAGACACTTAGAAAAGGGGAGAGTTGTCATCTTTGGTGGAGGTACTGGTTCTCCATTCTTCTCTACTGATACAACTGCAGCATTACGTGCATCAGAAATCAAAGCAGATGCTATTTTAATGGCAAAGAATGGTGTAGATGGTGTTTATAATGCAGATCCTAAAAAGGATCCTAATGCAACACGTTATGATCATTTAACTTATATGGATCTTTTAAATGAAGGATTACAAGTTATGGATTCTACAGCGACTTCTATGTGTATGGATAATAACATGGAACTTGTTGTATTTAACATGAATGAAAAAGGAAATATTGTAAAAGCTATGAAGGGTGAAGCAGTATGCACTCGTATCAATAAGGAGGAAAAATAATGGCTTATCCAATTATCGACAGTAGTACTGTCAAAATGAATAAAGTGATGGATCACTTAAAAGAAGAACTCGCTACAATTCGTACTGGTATGGCAAATGCTAGTATGTTAAACCGTGTTGAAGTAGATTACTATGGTTCTCCAACACCTTTAAACCAAATTGCAGGTATTTCTGTACAAGAAGGTAGAACACTTGTTATTAAGCCTTATGATCCAACATCATTGAAAGCAATTGAAAAGGGATTGAATGAAGCAGATCTAGGAATGGCTCCTCAAAATGATGGCTCTGTGATTCGTTTAACAGTTCCACAATTAACAGGGGAAACACGTAAAGAATTAGCTAAGAAAGTTAGTAAGATTGCTGAAGAGTGTAAAGTTCAAATTCGTAATATCAGAAGAGATGCAAACCAAGCTATCAAGAAAGATAAAGAAATGGACGAAGATACACAGAAGGATGCAGAAAACGAAGTACAGAAGTTGACAGATAAATATACTAAAGAAATTGATGCAACTTCTAAGAAAAAACAAGACGAAGTATTAACAGTTTGATATATGACCGGTTCTATGAATCGGTTTTTTCTTTTCTTATAAAGAAAAGAGAAGATTATTCATCTTCTCTAAATTGATTGATATCAACGTCTAAAGGTTCATCTAATTTATCGGATACATATTTGCCACTTTTTTTTCTTTGTTTGACACATTCACTTAGAATGTATTCAATTTGTCCATTGATACTACGAAAATCATCTTCTGCCCATGCAGATAAATCATCATATAGTTTCTTGGAGATACGAAGTGGAATTTGTTTCTTTTCCATTAATATAAGGATCCAGAATTCACAACAGGTTGTGCATCTTTATTTCCACACAACACAACTAATAAATTAGAAACCATTTGGGCTTTTCTTTCTTCATCTAGATCAACAACACCATTTTCCTTTAATCTTTCAAGTGCCATCTCAACCATACCAACAGCACCATCAACAATCATCTTTCTTGCGTCGATAATTGCAGCTGCTTGTTGTCTTTGTAACATGACCGATGCGATTTCTGGAGCATATGCTAAATAGGTAATACGTGCATCGATGATTTCTAATCCGGCTTCTTCTACTTTTTCTTGAATTTCTTCTTTGATGCGTTTGGCAACAACTTCACTTGATCCTCTAAGTGATCCATCATCCGCAATTCCATCTCCAGTCGTGTCTACATTACTAGCTACATCATATGGATAGATACGAACAACATTTCTTAATGCACTATCGCATTGTAAACTTAAATATTCTTTATAGTTATCTACATTGAATACAGCTTTATATGTATCATTTACTTTCCAAATGACTGCGATTCCAATTTCTACTGGATTACCAAGACAATCATTGATTTTTTGTACAGCGTTATTTAAAGTCATCATTTTTAATGAAATCTTATTTGATGACATGGATATATCTACACCACCTTGTTCTGTAACTTTCTTTTTTACATCTCCACTCTGTGAAAGAGTTGTTTTAGCGGCAGGGTTAATAGAAGTACAGAAAGGATTTACAAAGTAAAAACCTTCTCCTTTTAATGTACCAATATATTTACCGAATAACGTTAATACTAAAGCTTCTTGTGGTTTTAATACTTTTAATCCTGCAAATAAAACACAATCAACAATAAAAATAATTGTGGATAGGATTGCGAATAAGATGGAATCCATTCTTATCGCTGTGATAAACAAAAATACTGATAAACAGATTGTAGTTAGAATGAGTAATAAAGCTATCATTCCATTTTTTTTCTTTTCTAATGTAATTTCTTTCATAAGAATCTCCTTGTGATATCAATATGATATCATTAAAGTATCATAAGTAAATATCTTTTGAACAAAATTAATATATTGCCTATAAAATCTATTACAGATGAAAGAAGATAAATACAAGAAACTACGATATAATAGATACGTTGATGAATGGAGTATAACGATGTTGAAAGAATGTAAACATGTAGCGATCATCATGGATGGTAATGGTAGATGGGCAAAAGCACAAGGAAAGCCTAGAACTGCTGGTCATTTAGTTGGTGCAGATAATGTTAGAACGACAGCGATTGCTGCCAGTGATTTAGGTGTTAAGTATTTAACACTGTATGCCTTTTCTACGGAAAACTGGAAAAGAAGTAAAGATGAAGTTAGCTATATTATGAAACTACCTGCAATATTCTTTAAGAAATACATGCAAGAATTTTTAGATCGTGGATATAAAATGAATATTATTGGTGAATTAGATATGTTACCTAAATCTACACAAAAAGTTTTATATGATGCGATGGAAGAAAGTAAAGATAATACTGGTTTAAATTTAAATATTTGTATGAATTATGGTTCACAACGTGAAATCTTACTTGCGGCTAAGAATTACGCAAAAGATGTATTGGATGGAAAAGCAGATTTTGATCTTGATGAAGAAGGTTTTGAAAAATATTTAATGACAAAAGATTTTCCTCCTGTAGATCTATTGATTCGTACAAGTGGAGAAGAAAGAATTTCTAACTATTTGTTATGGCAAATTGCTTATGCGGAATTAGAATTCATTCCTGAATCTTGGCCTGAATTTACACCAGAAGTATTGAAAAGATGCTTAGAAGAATATACAAAGCGTGATAGAAGATTTGGAGGCATTACAAATGAATGAAAAGATGAAAATTAAAACGATTGCGGCAATTGTAATTATCGCGATTGTAATACCACCATTATGTTTTGGAGGATGGCTTTTAAAAGTTTTGGAAGTTTTAATTGCCTTAGGTGCAGCATATGAAGCTAGTAAACTTGTTACTGGAAAAGTAGATTATATTGGAACAGTTTTATGTTTTCTTTCTGAAATTGTGATGATGTTTGTTCCTGGTGAACAATTTTCTGCGGTATTAGCGTTGTGGTTAGTAATTTTATTTATTGTAGAATTATTGAAAGGGAAAGTCGCTACAGATGGAGTTGTTTATCCATTTGTGATTACAGTTTTAATTGGTATTGCGCTACGTTGTGTAGATCAAGTATATGAATTGACTTTTTCTGGTGGATTAGTGATGTTGTATATTTGTTTGGCTTGTTTTATGTGTGATACGGGTGCTTACTTTATTGGTGTTGCATTTGGAAAACATAAAATGATTCCAGAAGTTTCTCCAAATAAAACATGGGAAGGTTCTGTTGGAGGATATGTAACTGGACTTGTTTCTTCTTTGATTTTTGGTTTTTTCTTTTTGGGGGAATTCCCTTTGATCTTAACTGTGTTAGGTAGTTTATTATTACCTCTTGTTGCACAAGTTGGTGATTTGTCTTTTTCTTCTATTAAAAGAAGATTTGAAATTAAAGACTTTTCAAATTTGATTCCTGGTCATGGTGGTATCTTAGATCGTATTGATTCATTGGTATTTTGTTTGATGGTATTTAATGCGTTGATGATCTTAGTAGGAGTCATTTGATGAAAAGATTAGTTTTATTAGGTGCATCTGGTTCTATTGGTATACAAACAATAGATATTATTCAACAACATCCTGATTTATTTGAATTGGTTTCTTTTGGTGTTGGAAAAAATATTGAAAAGGCAAAAGAATACTTGAATTTATTTCCTTCTATTCAAATGATTTCTGTGCAATTAGAAGAAGATGCAATTGAATTACAGAAAGAATATCCAAATAAAACAATCTTATTTGGTGAAAAAGGAATGGAAGAAATCGTATCTCAAGATAACTATGATGTATTAGTAAATGCACTTGTTGGGTTTGCAGGTTTTTTACCAACTTTAAAAGCAATTCAAACACATCATAACGTAGCTTTAGCCAATAAAGAAACACTTGTATGTGGTGGTGAACTTATCAATCGTGCATTAAAAGAACATGGTTGTGAATTATATCCAATTGATTCAGAACATTCCGCAATCTGGCAATCTTTAAGAGGAAATAAAAAAGAACAAGTGAAACGATTATTGATTACTTGTTCAGGTGGTTCATTTCGAAATAAAACAAGAGATGAACTAAAAGACGTTACTGTTGAACAAGCTTTAGCACATCCTAATTGGTCAATGGGTTCTAAGATTACGATTGATTCTGCGACTTTAATGAATAAAGGATTTGAAGTTATTGAAGCACATTGGTTATTTGATATTCCATATGAAAATATTTCTGTTTTAATGCATCCAGAAAGTGTTGTTCATAGTGCAGTGGAATATGTTGATCATAGTGTGATAGCACAACTTGGTGCACCAGATATGCGTTTACCAATTCAATATGCTTTGACATATCCTGATCGTTATGACTATCAATTAGATACACCATTAGATCTTACAAAATTAGGAACATTACACTTTGATGCTCCAGATACAACTCGTTTTCCACTGTTAGCGTTAGCTTTTGAATGTGGTAAAAAAGGTGGTAATTTAAATGCAGTCATGAATGCCGCAAATGAAGTCGCAAACGCTGCATTTAGAAATCATGAAATATCATTTCTAAAGATAGAAGAGATCGTAATGAGTGCAGTTGAACATGTACAATTTCAAGAATTAAATACTGTACAAGATGTTATAGATGCAGATGCATGGGGTAGGGAATATGCAATGCAGATGGTTAAAGGAGTACAGGCATGACAATTATTTATTTCTTACTTTTATTGAGCGCAATTATTTTGATTCATGAAGCAGGACACCTAGTAGCTGCGAAAATATTTGGTGTTTATTGTTATGAATATTCTTTTGGTATGGGACCAGTGTTATTCAAGAAACAAGGAAAAGAAACACAATATTCTATCCGTTGTTTACCAATTGGTGGATTTGTTGCGATGGCAGGAGAAACGGATGGAGATGAAGCGTATCCTGATGTAGTTGTACCAGAAGGTAGAAGATTAACAGAAAAAGCACCATGGCAAAAGATCATTATTATGTTAGCAGGTGTTTTCATGAACTTCGTGTTAGCTTTTTTGATTTTTTCACTTGTTATATTACATAATGGTACTTTTGCGGAAAGTCCAAAAGCAGTTGTCGCACAAGTTGTAGAAAATTCACCTGCAGAAAAAGCTGGGTTTCAACAAGGCGATAAAATCATTGAAGTTACAAAAGAAGATGGTTCATCTGTTAAACCAGATACATATTTAGATATGCAAGCTTTCTCTAGTGGGTATAGTGGAGAAGAAACGTATACGATTGAACGTGATGGTGAACAATTAACGATTACAGTTACACCTGAATACAATGAAGAATCAGAAAGTTATTTGATTGGCATTCAAGGTGAAAGTGCAGAATATGTTGATGTTAATCTATTGAATTGTTGGAAATATGGAATTGAAGAAATGCAATCTATCACTAAGCTAATGATTTCTACGATCAAAGGATTAATATTCCATGGAGCAGGTGTAAATCAATTAAGTGGACCTATTGGTATTTATCAAGCTACTGAAACGTATGCTTCTTATGGACTATCAACATATCTATTATTGATTGCACAATTATCTTTAAATGTTGGAATCTTTAATTTATTACCACTTCCTGTATTAGATGGTGGACAGGTCGTTATAACGATACTAGAATGGATTACAGGAAAACAATTCAACAATAAAGTAAAAACTGGAATCATGATTGCTTGTTGGGTATTGTTGATTGGATTGATGGTGTTTGTAACGTGGAATGATATTTCACGTTTAATAGGAGGATAAAAAATGGCAACAATTTTAGTGACAGGAGGAACTGGTTACATTGGTTCTCACACATGTGTGGCTCTTATTCAAGCAGGATACGATGTAGTTGTATTGGATAATTTATACAATTCTAATAAAATCGTACTAGATCGTATTGAAAAGATCACAGGAACAAAACCAAAGTTTTATGAAACGGATATTTTAGATAGAGAAGGACTAGATAAAGTATTTGAAGAAAATAAAATTGATGCGGTGATTCACTTTGCGGGATATAAAGCTGTCGGAGAATCTGTTCAAAAACCTTTAACATATTATGAAAATAATATTTCTGGTTCAGTAAATCTGTATCAAGCAATGAAGAAGGCAGGCTGTAAAACAATTGTATTCTCTTCTAGTGCAACAGTTTATGGTGATCCAGAAAAATGTCCAATCACAGAAGATTCTAAAGTTGGTGGAACTACAAACCCATATGGAACAAGTAAACTCATGAATGAAAGAATCTTAGAAGATGTTAGTAAGAGTGATGAAGATTGGAGTGTCATGTTATTAAGATATTTCAATCCAATTGGAGCACATAAGAGTGGATTATTAGGTGAAGTTCCAAATGGAATTCCAAATAATCTAGTTCCTTATATTGCACGTGTCGCAAATGGACAACTAGAATTCTTAAGAGTATTCGGTAATGATTATCCTACACCAGATGGAACAGGTGTACGTGATTATATCCATGTATGTGATCTAGCTGATGGCCATATTGGAGCAGTTAAATATGCATTAGAACATAAAGGTGTAGAACACGTTAATCTAGGTACAGGTAAAGGATATAGTGTATTAGATGTATTACATGCATATGAAAAGGCATGTGGTAAAGAATTACCTTATAAAATCTTAGAAAGAAGACCTGGAGATATCGCAGAATGTTATGCAGATCCTTCTAAAGCAAAGAACCTCTTTGGTTGGCAAGCAAAGTATGACATTGATGAAATGTGCGAAGATTCATGGAACTTCACATTAAAAAATCCTAATGGCATTGAATAAAGATATGAGAAAATCTCATATCTTTTTTAAAACTACCTAAATATAACTTCACGATAACCAAGAAAAGGTAGTATTAATACGTTATAAATTGGGAGGGGAGTAGTCTATGAAAATAAAAAAGATTACCAAACTAGTATTATCTATATTGATGATGCTGACATGTATTAATTTAGTAAATGTACATGCAAAAGGGAATAATTCTAGTAATTCTAAAACTATTAATGCAAGAGTTGTAACTTCTTCAGATGATTCATCTTACGGAGTAAATACTTTTAAGATTCGATATGAAGATGAAAATGGTAATGATATTGATTTAGGAGATCGTGCTATTAGATCTTTTAGTTTTAGCGAAAAAGTTTTAAATATAAATAAGGCTACGTTTGCGCAACCTGCAGGTGTAATTGATGGCTATGTTTTTGAAGATGCTTATTTCTATTGGAGCGGTCATTATTCAGGAACAAAATATTATGCAACTGA
>CAVHRL010000080.1:7827-8805 GCA_963638375.1 Lachnospiraceae bacterium | reverse complement strand
GTAGTATACCGGCAGTTTACTATTCTATTAAAATAGCACTTGAAAAGATTAAAGAAGTTCTTATTAAAAACGGTTATGACATTAATGATTAATTTAAATATCATAACTTAAAAAAGCTTTAATGAATCTCCTTATTTTTAAGGAGATTTTTTAATACATTGATACAGTTTTATTGTTAAATAATGAATATATGAAAGGAGTCTGGAATGATAAAGAAGATTAGTAGAGGTGAAATATATGTAGCAGATTTAAATCCGTTTCAAGGATCTGAACAAGGTGGTATACGACCTGTAGTTATTTTACAAAATGATACAGGAAATTATTTTAGTAGCACAACTATAGTTGCATCATTGACATCTCATGTTGGAAAAAAAGAAAACTTACCAACACATGTTTTTATTAATAGACGTGGTGATCTTGAACATGATTCTATAATAATGTGTGAGCAAATAAGAACGATTGATAAATCAAGGTTAATTAGATGTTTAGGTCGGTTAGATGAGTATGAGATGGAGGAAGTTGAAGAGGCTTTGAGTGTAAGTTTAGGCTGTTTTGATGACGTATTAAAGATAAATGTAGAATTACATATGTAATATAATTATTTTCACAAAATTTAGAAATGACTTAAAAAATCTCTTATGAATCTCCTTATATATGTAAGGAGATTTTTCCTTGAAGAGAACTTTGAAAATTAAACAAATGTAATATCAATACATACCTGAATATTAAATCGAAAATAATGATACTCATGATTAGCCTTAATTCGAGCGTTAAGAGCGTCGCAAGTATAGGAATCGTACAGGATAAAACAAATAGAAACCTGTTTGTTATTAAACAAGTGCTCTGTTAATAAGGTTATACAGAGATTGATATTTATAATTTGTACAGTTGAATATTTCAAATAATTCGTTCAACGTTCTTTGAAATATCGCAATTTCGTACATTACTCATTTCTTAGATTTTTTCTTATGATTTTAG
>CAVHRL010000080.1:0-7817 GCA_963638375.1 Lachnospiraceae bacterium | reverse complement strand
ATACTAGTATGGATAACAATAAAGATGAAAAAATACTACTAACATTGAAGGAAGCAGCAAATTATTTTGGTATTGGAATTAATACATTAAGGAGACTTACTAATAAACATACCAATTTATGTATTTTTAATGGAAATAGAAGAATGATTAAGAGACCAACTATGGAAAAATGGTTACTTAATCATAATGTTTTTGATTGTTAGGTGAAATAGTATGGGAAAAGATTTAAGAAATAAAGAACTAGGAATAGGTATAAGTCAAAGAAAAGATGGAGTATATGTTGCTCGTTTTACTAATAGAGCAGGAAAACGTATCTTTCTTTCTGATACTGACTTAAGTTTATTAAGAAGAAAGTTTGAAAAGGCAAAAGTTGAAGATTATGAAAATAGAAGTGTTGCTAGAGGATCTTATACTATAAAAGAATGGTATGGTTTTTGGATGGAAAATTATAAAGTTAATAGTGGAGTTACGAGACAATATTTGGATCAGTTAGATTTGTTTTTCAACAAATACGTTATTTCGAAAGATCGAGGAAATATTGATTTGCGAGATTTAAGGAATATTGATATTCAACTTATGATTAATGAAGCAAAAAAAGATTCGACAAGTGCGGCAATACATTTATTATCTATATTAAAACAAATGTTAGAATTGGCTTATGAAAATGATTTAATAGAGCGTAATCCTGCTAAAAGTGTTCATATAAAAAAACCAAAAAGAAAACCGACCGAGGCAATGTCAAAAATGGACGAAGAAATGCTTTTAAAGAATATTGCATCTCAACAAATAAAAGATATGGTATTAGTAATGCTAAATACAGGACTTAGAATTGGAGAATTATTAGGTTTATCATTTGATGAAGTTAATTTGGAAGAAAAGTATATAGTGATTAGTCATCAATTATCATATAAAAGAAATGAAGAACGTGAATACACATTTGCACAAACTAAAAATAAGAAAGAAAGAGTAATTCCACTTAATGATATATCTTATGAAATACTAGATAGAGTTATTAAAAAAAGACAATCACAATTAGGAAAAAGATATAGAGGTAAGAGTGCTATAAGTGATCAATTAATATTTGTAAGTTTTTATGGAGATGCGTATTGCAGAACAGGATTTAATAGTACACTTAGTTATTCAATAAATAAAACCATAAGATCAGGATATGAATTTGAATGTCCAAGATTATCTCCACATATTTTTAGACATACTTTTGCAACAAGATGTTTGGAAGCAGGTATGTCAGCAAATACTGTAAGTTCATTGTTAGGACATGGCACAATCCGAATGACACTATCATATGTACACAACAGTGCAGATAAGTTTAGAGAGGATACAGCTCTCTTAAATAAAATTTAGCAATTTTTGCTGGAATAAATTGGTATTAATCCAAATTTTTATGTGAAAAAAACAAGGATTTATAAGTGTTTTGAACAATTCACAACATTCTTGTTAATATCGTTGTTAAATAAGAATGAAAAAGGCATTTCAGAGTTGAAGTGCTTTTTTCGTCTTTAGAATATAAGTGATTTTTGTTATAATCTATAGTGTTATGGAAGAATTTAAGGTGACAATCGATGCATTTGATGGTCCATTGGATCTTATGTTGCATTTGATACGTGAAAAAGAATTGGATCTGATGAATTTAGATATGAATGTATTAACAGATCAATACATTGCGTATTTGAATCGTATGAGTGATTTGCATTTAGAAGTGGCAAGTGAATATCTAGCAGAACTTGCAACTTTAATTGAGTATAAATCAAAGAAGATGCTTCCTGGAAAAGAAGCTGAAATTGATGATGAATATGAAGAAGATCCAAAAGATAGACTTGTTAAGAGATTGTTGGAATATCAACAATATAAAGAAGCAAGTCAGGATTTAAATGTATTGTTTGAACAAAGACAATTACAGATGTCTCGTCCAATCTCAAATGAAGTTGAACAATGGTTGAAAGAGGATGACACTACACCATATTCTGGAAATCCATATGATTTAATGCGTGCAATGAAACGTGTCATGATGAGAATGCGTTTAGCAACACCACAAGAATCAACATATACAGTCAAAGAAATTTCAATGGAAGATAGAGAACTAGAAGTCAGAGCGATGCTTGATAAACTTCCTAAGACTTTCCGTTTTGAAGATTTATTGGAAGATGTACATGATATGCCAATGTTTATTGCGACATTTTTATCCGTGTTAGATTTGGCAAGGCAACATACATTATTATTTACAGTAGATGAAAATGATGTGATTTGGTTTACTACAGGAGGAGCGGCATGAGTGATGAATTAAAAACAAATGAAGAAGTATCTCTTCCTCAAGTTGAAAAAGTAGAATCTTATGAAAAGGAACCAGAACAATTAAGTATGGATCCTTCGATTCAACAGGAAGAAGAAGCAATACTTGCAAAAAAAGAAAATGATGAGAAATTAAGTGCAATCTTAGAAGGTCTTTTATTCTTAGTTGGAGATGAAGGATTGACATGCAAACAAGCTTCTCAATCTATGGATATTCCTGAAAAGAAAGTAGAAGAATTGTTTGAAGGTTTACAAAAATATTATACAGAAGATAGTCGTGGATTTGAGATTGAAAGATACGGAGAAAAGTATCGTTTCTTATCCAAGGCATTCGTACATGAAGCTGCGAAGAAACTCTTTTCGATTGAAAAGGTATCGAAATTATCCAATGCAGCTTTAGAAACTTTGGCAATCATTGCCTATAAACAACCAATTACGCGTGTTGAAATTGAAGAAATTCGTGGTGTTGGTGCAGATGTTATGCTTCGTAAGTTAGAAGCAAGAGGATTTATTAAAGAAGACGGTAGAAGTGACGCTCCTGGTAGGCCATTTTTGTATTCTGTTACAGATGAGTTTATGGATGCATTTAAACTATTAAGTTTGGATGAACTTCCAGATCTTCCTGAGTTTAATAAAGAAGAAGGAAATGATGATTTGTTTCAGTAATAATGGTATGATGTTACAGAAGTGTTTGAAAGGAGAGAGCCGATGACAAAGAAATTCATAAGATGTTTATTGGTAGCTACTTTCCTTATGGGATGTACAACACAATTAGATGAATCTGTTACGATAGAAAAACCTTCAAAACCTGTTTCTACTGCGACTGCAGAAACGGTAGAAGAGAACTCTAAAGTAGATGATGAGGCAAAACAAATCTTGGATGCATTAGGTATGAGTGATTCAATGGATACACCATTATCTAACGAAACAATTAATGGTTTATTCTTCCAAGGAAAATCATCATTCATAAGTGATGCTTGTGTGTATTTATCAAAAGAAGCAGATAGTGCAGATGCAGTTGCGGTATTTGCGACAAAGAAGAGTAATGAAGTAAAAGAATACATAGAACAGTATCTTGAATCTGCACAATCTAATACAGAAGAATTTTCTGAAGATGAAATAACGAAAATGAAGAATGCTGTGATTGAAAGCAATGATAAACGCGTGATATTAGTCATTGCATCCAATGCAGATTCCTCAAAGAAAGTAATTGAAAAGATATTAAAATAAATGAAAAAATTAGTTCTTTGTATAATATGTGCATTTTTGATGATTGGATGTTCAGCTCCACAAGCATCATCAACTTCAAAAGTAGAATTAACACAAGCTGAAATTGAAACAGTTCAATTGAAATCCACATTAGATATGGATGATTTGGTACAAGTGAAAAAAAGAGTTGTCATTGGAATGGTATTTTCTGGTGATAAAGATGTCGTAAGTGATTCTTGTATGTATCGTTCTGATACAGAAGGAAATTATGATATGGTTGGTGTATTTTATCCTAATGATATGGAAAAAGCACTTTCTTACATTGATGAATACTTGAGCTCATTAAAGAGTGAATGTAATAAGAAGTATCCAGAAGAAGTATTTAAAATTAGCAATGCGATTGAAAAACATAACGATAAAGAAATCATACTTGTGATTACTAGCAATATAGAAAGTGCTAGACAACAAGTGGAAAGTATTCTTGAAAATCAATAAAGGAGAAAAGGAGAGTTCTATGATTGAAAGATATTCTAGAGAAGTAATGCGCAACATTTGGACAGAAGAGTCAAAATTTCAGGCATGGTTAGATGTTGAAATCTTGATTGATGAGGCTTGGAGTGAACTTGGTGAAATTCCAAAAGAAGATGTTGAAAAAATCAGACAAAATGCTAAGTTTACAGTAGATCGTATTCATGAAATTGAACAACAAACACGTCATGATGTTGTTGCGTTTACACGTTGTGTATCTGAATCCCTTGGGGAAGAAAAGAAATGGGTACACTATGGTGTTACTTCAACAGATGTCGTTGATACTGCTTATGGTCTTCGCTATAAAAAAGCAAATGAAATTCTTCGACAAGATATTTTGGAATTCATGGAAATCTTAAAAGAAAATGCGTTGAAATATAAAGATACGATCATGATGGGTAGAACACATGGTGTACACGCTGAAATTACAACATTTGGCATGAAGTTTGCACTATGGTATGAAGAAATGAAACGTAACTTAGATCGTTTTGACGCTGCTAGAAAAGATGTAGAAGCTGGTAAGATTTCTGGTGCTGTTGGTACATTCGCAAATATTCCACCATTTGTACAAGATTATGTATGTGACAAATTAGGTATTCAATCTGCGAATATTTCTACACAGATCTTACAAAGAGATCGTCATGCGAACTATTTTGGTACTTTAGCTTTGATTGGATCTACAATTGAACAAATGGCTATGGAAATTAGACATTTACAAAGAACAGAAGTTCGTGAAGTTGAAGAACATTTTAATAAAGGTCAAAAGGGTTCTAGTGCAATGCCTCATAAGAGAAATCCAATTGGTAGTGAAAATATTTGTGGATGTGCAAGAGTATTAAGAGGTTATATGATGACATCTTATGAAGATATTCCTCTATGGCATGAACGTGATATTTCTCATTCTTCAGCTGAAAGAATCATTGCACCAGATGCTACTGAATTATTAGATTACATGTTAACTAGATTTGGTGGTATCTTAAAGAATTTAACTGTATTCCCTGAAAAGATGAAGAAGGATATTTGGTTAACAAATGGTGTTATTTTCTCTCAAAGATTTATGTTGAAATTAATTGAAAAGGGTTGGAGCAGAGAAAAAGCATATGATACAGTTCAACCTCAAGCAATTAAAGCTTGGGAAAATGATTTAAACTTCAGAGATTTAATTACTTCTGTTGAAGATGTAAAAGCTACTTTAACACCAGAAGAAATTGAAGATTGTTTTGATCCTATGTATCATGTAAGAAATGTAGATACAATTTTTAAGAGAGTTGGTATTCTCTAGACAGATAGACTTCTATCTGTCTTTTTTGTACAATCTTTAATATGGTAAAAAAGATTCTGAAAAGTACATTTATTTTTTTGCTAGTATTCTTTAATGTTTTTGTTTTGATATTTGGAATCTGGTTCAAAAAAGGAAATGGTGAAAATTATTATCGTTATACATACGCAAAAAAGAATGAGCGTTTAACAGTTTTGAATTTCACAAATAAAAAAGCATTGTATAGTGATGATAAAATCAAAGAAATAATTTCTAACTATTTTGATGTTGATGATTCTGTTTTAGATACAATCATCGATAAATCAATTGTTATTCCAGGATTACGTTCTACAAGAACTTTAAAAGAAAATACTTCCAATGAAATAAGCATCTGTACTTCTATGACACCACAAGGAATCGTTATGAGTGAATCTTATATCTTTATTTCAGCTTATTGTTATACAAAAGAACACAATTCAGTTATTTATGTTTTAGATAAGGATACACATGAATTTATTAAAGAAATCATTCTTCCAGATAAAAGTCATGTTGGTTCGATTGCATATGATGATGTGAATCGAAATATATGGGTGTGTTGTTATGAAGAAAACAATAAATTGGCATTTGTATGTAGTATTTCAATGTCATCTATTGAACAGTATTCTTTTGATGATTATCATTTGCCAATCAAATATGATATGCAGTATCAGATAGATACACAGAAAAGATCTTCTTTTATGAATTATCATGATGGTTCTTTGTATGTTGGTTACTTTGAAAAAGCGGTTGATCAAGAGTCTACGATTCAACAATTTCAAATAACGGAAGATGGAGGACTAAAGACAACAAGTAACTTGATGAGTGATGTATATGATGATGAACCAGATGAATATGCATTACCAACATCATTGTTTTATATTAATGGAAATGCACAAGGAATGGATCTAGATGATGAAACGATTGTGATTACACAATCTTATGGATCAAAAAATGATTCTGAATTAAAAGTTTTTTCGAATACAAAAGATAAAGATGGAAATGTTGATGCGCGAAACCATGCACTATTAAATTCTATTGCCTTACCAGTTATGGCGGAAGATTGTTATATGGATGAAGAAGGTAACCTTTATGTTTGTTTTGAATCTGCAGCGTTTTCTTATCGTTATAGAGAATGCGATCATTTAGATCGAATATTATTTATTCCTAGAGAATTATATTCGTGATAGAATTGATTGGGTTGAGGATATTTTATGGCAAAATTATATTTTTATTATGGTGCTATGGGCTCTAGTAAGAGTGCAAATGCAATGATGGTCGCTTTCAATTATAAAGAAAGAGGACAAAAGGTTTTATTGTGTAAAACTGGAATTGATACAAGAGATGGCGCTAAGATCATTAAAAGTAGAATGGGATTAGAAAGTCCTTGTGAATTGTTAGATGATATTTGTTTATGGAAAAAAGAAGAACTTCAAAAATATGATGTTGTAATTGTTGATGAAGCTCAATTTGCGACATGCCAACAAATTGATTTTCTTTCAGATATCGTGGATGAATTACATGTTCCAGTTATTTGTTATGGTTTAAGAGCAGACTTCCAAAATCATTTGTTTCCAGGTTCTCAAAGATTATTAGAAATTTGTGATGAAATCAGTGAAGTAAAAACGATGTGTTGGTGTGGTCATAAGGCAATTTGTAATGCACGTTATAATAAAGATGGTATCGTACGTGAGGGAGCACAAGTCATGTTAGGTGCCAATGATGATTATATTGCCTTATGTAGAAAGCATTTCAAAGAAGGGAAATTACATCCTGATCAAAATCCAGTAGGACTAACAAAGTAGAAATCATTTCTACTTTTTTTATAACCACAAGTTTACTTATATACGTTAAAATAATTATTATGGTAGTGATGTTGTTAATATTTTACATGGTTTCTGCTTGTATTGATTCTTATGCATCTGAACATGATAAGATGCGTGATTTTAAGTTATTTCTTGTCCCATCTCTTCTAGCGATATTATCTTTCTATAAGAATTTTGATATTTTATTATTTATCAGTTTATTTCTTTGTTTTGTTGGTGATGTTTTTTTGATGAACAAAACAACACAAAACATTCAAAAAGGAACGATTGCGTTTTTATTTGCACATATCATGTATACAGTTGATTTCTTTCATATTTCTGCGTATACAAATCTGTTCTTTTGGATTGGAATTGTCATTTATATCATTGGATTTGTTTGTTTTATGAAATTTATGTATCCAATGATACAAAAGAAATATCAAAAAGTGAGTGTTATTTATATGTTTGTCCTAATGGCAATGAGTTTTTCTTCTTATTCTAGAATGATCGTTACTGGTGATTTTCTTACATGGATTGGTTCTTTATCATTCTTGATTTCTGATTCTTTGATTATCTATCAATTTTCAAAAGAGCTTCCACAAAGAGGTGTTATGGAAACGTATAGTATTGCTCAACTATTTATTGTATTAGGTTCAATTTATGCATCTCAATTA
>CAVHRL010000079.1:0-8942 GCA_963638375.1 Lachnospiraceae bacterium | reverse complement strand
ACATATGCAAAATTATAAGAAAGGAGATGGCGTTTCCTCCCACGGTCTAAAGACCGATGGTTTTCCACGCTATGAATTTTATGAAAAGGAAATCAATCATAGAAGTTATCTTCTCTTTAGCTTTATTTTTGGTATTTGTTTTAGGAAGCTTTTTTCTTGTCGTTTCTGGAGCGAGACAATATAAAAAGACAATTTCTATTCAGGAAGAAAGAGAAAAAACGCAAGTTCCTTTTGCGTATATTACGACAAAAATTCACCATGCGAAAAATAAAGATAGTATTACATTAGATAATCAAGTATTAAAAATACAAGAAAATTCTTATCAAACATGCATTTATGAAAAAGATGGTGCTTTGTATGAACTAGTCATTTCAGATGGAAGTACGATGGATGTTGGTCAAGGTACAAAGTTATATGATGTAGATTCATATGAAATTTCTTATGAAGATGGTTTGTGCCAGATTACAATTGATGGAAAAAGTGTGGAAGTGAGTGTGAAATAATAATATGAGGAGAAGTAAATCATTAAACTTTCTATTAGAGCTATTATTCGTCATCGTGTTATTTACATTTTGTTCCATTGTATTTATGAATCTATTTGTAAGTGCAGCTAAGATGAATCAAAGTGCAGAAATCAAATATCAAGCATCATTAGATGTTCAAACGATCGTTGAGAATATTCGAACAAATGGTACTTATGAAGAAGTAGATGAAGAATCTTATTCAATACAAGTAGAAAAGAATGGTGATGATTATACTGTTGTCGCAACAGATCGAAATGGGAATGTACTAGAAACAGTACAAGTAATGTATGTGGAGTAAAATATGCGTGAAAGAAAAGAAGGAATTTCAGTTGGGATAGGCATGTCGACTTTTATGATGATTTTTATTGTGCTTTGTTTAACGATTTTTGCGACATTAACATATTTACAGGCAAAACATAACTTAGAAGAAACAAATCAAATCATAGAAGCTTCCCAAGCATACTATGATGCTGATTATACAGCTACAACAATTTATAAATCATTAAAAACAAATTATTCTAATACAGAATTTCTTGTGGAAAATAATATAACAAAACAAGAAAATGAATATTCTTATGTTGTTCGGATTAGTGATACAAGAGAATTACAAGTGACAATCCAAGAGAATGAGGGTAAACTAAAGATAGAAAAATGGCAAGAAATTGCGAAGTCTAGCGATGATTATGCGTATCAAGGGTTTGTGAATTAGGTGTAGTTTATGGATGTGACAAAGATTTTAGAAGAAGCGGTTAGTCAAAGAGCGAGTGATATATTCATCGTTGCGGGTGCATGTATATCATTCAAAAAATCAGGCGTGATTCATCCAATCGACGATAAAAAATTGACGCCTGCTGATACCAATGATCTCATCAATCAAATCTATGAAATTTCAACAGGAATTGAACGTTCGATTGAAGTGTTAAGACAAAATGGTGAAGATGATTTTTCATTCTCGCTCAGTCAAATTGGAAGATTTCGTGCAAATGTATTTTTTCAAAGAGGTTCTGTTGCGGCAGTATTAAGAGTTGTTAGATTTAAACTGCCAGATCCTAAAGAATATCATATTCCTAATTCTGTTATTGATTTAGCGAAATTGAGTAAAGGCTTAGTGATTGTTACAGGGGCTACTGGTTCAGGTAAATCAACGACATTAGCTTGTATTGTAGATCAAATCAATAAGACAAAGAATTATCATATTATTACAATTGAAGATCCAATAGAATATTTGCATAAACATAATCATTCCATTGTTTCTCAACGTGAAGTTGGACATGATACCCAAGATTATTTGACGGCATTACGTGCTGCGTTAAGAGAAGCTCCAAATGTTATACTTGTAGGGGAAATGAGAGATTTAGAAACTGTCAGTGTTGCCTTAAGTGCAGCGGAAACAGGACATTTAGTGTTATCTACGTTACATACTTTGGGTGCATCTGAAACAATTTCTAGAATTATTGATATATTTCCACCTAACCAACAAGAACAAATTCGTGTACAATTAACAATGTCTTTAGAAGCAGTTGTGTCTCAACAATTGTTGCAAAGTAAAGATGGAAGTATGGTACCTGCTTTTGAAATCATGAAAACAAATCCTGCGATTCGTACACAAATCAGAGATAACAAATTACATTTGATTGATAATACAATTGCAGCAAATCGAGAAAATGGAATGATTGGAATGGATGATTCTATCTTAGAATTATATAAAGCTGGATTAATAGATGAAGAAGTTGCATTACAACACGCAAATAACAAAGAATTATTAAAGAAAAAAATGTAGGAGGATCATTATGAGAAAGAGAAAATATCAATTTCGATTGTTTGGTGGCTTATATCTAACAGTAGATGGGAAAACGATTGCTTTAAGTAGCCAATTAGGAAAACAGTTATCCGCTATCTTAGCTTTTTTGATATGTAACTATAAACAATCTGTTTCAAAAGAAAAAATGATTGATAACTTTTGGCCAGATAGTGATAACCCTACAAATGCTTTGAAGTTTGCGATACATCGTTTAAGAAATGCATTAAAAGATATTGAAGGATTACCTGAAACAGAGTTGATTGTTACAACTTCTAATGGTTATCAGTTTAACCCTGAAATTAATGCGGAATTAGATACAGAAATATTTGAAAAGAATGTATTAAATGCGAAGAGTGATACTGAGCTCAGTTTATATCATGATTGTATTGAATTATACAAAGGCGATTTCTTAGAGGGCATTGAAGAAGAATGGGTCATTACAGATAGAGGATATTATCGTTCTATTTTGACACAGATTTGTCATACATTAGCTGTAGAATATATGAAAATCGATGATTTAAAAGATGCAATTGAGGTATGTGAAAAAGGGTTGGATGCCGATGAGTTTGAAGAAACTTTGATTTATACATATCTTGAAGCATTAGTTAAAGATAAGCGTTTTAATTATGCAAAGAAATACTACAATGAAATTAGTAAAAAATATGAAAAGAGAGTTGGCATTTCTCTAGATTCTTATAATGCATCAAAATCATTTACACAATTAATGAATAACCAAGTGATGGAAAATACAGATACTAAGATTTCTGATACAGTTTATTCCATGTCAGATGGTTCGTCTTCTGTTGGACCTATGGTTGTTGATCAAAAGATATTTGATGCGTTATGTGTATATGAGTTAAGAAACGTTGCTCGTTATAACTACAAAGATTATATTATTCAAATGGTATTGGAAACAACAAAGAGTGAACAATCTTCTATCATGCAAATATTTATGAATGTTTTAAAAATGTCTTTTAGAAAAACAGATGTTGTAACAAAGATCAATGATCAAAAGATTGCGTTACTTGTAAAACTTGCGAATGAATCGGATGTTGAAATCTTGTACACAAGAATTCAAAGAAGACTTTCTGAACAAGTTAATGAATATAAATATAATTTGACATATACAATGAAACAAGTTTGTTAGGCGAAGAGAAACCTTCGCTTTTCTTATTGGAGGAAAAATATGTGCACAGCTTTAACATTCAAAACAAAAGATCATTATTTTGGTAGAAATTTAGATTATGAATTTGGGTATGGACAAAAAATCTTAATTGTTCCAAGAAATTATGAAATACCTTTGCGGCATTTTGATGGTTTAAAAGAACATTACGCAATGATAGGTGCAGGTATCGTTGTAGATGGATATCCTCATTACTTTGATGCGATGAATGAAAAAGGATTGGCAATTGCGGGATTGAATTTTGTAGGGAATGCGAAATATCACACTTGTGATGATTTAAAGAAAAATTTGGCACAATATGAATTTATGAATTATCTTCTATGTACTTGTAAAGATACTCATGAAGTGAAAGTGCAGTTGAAAAGCATCAATATTACTGATGAACCATTTTCTACACAATTGCCATGTGCTTCTTTACATTGGCTAATTGCGGATGAAAATGAAAGTATTGTTGTGGAATCCTGTAAAGATGGATTGCATGTATATGATGATCCAGTTGGCGTATTAACAAATAATCCACCATTTGATACACAGATGTTTATGTTAAATAATTACATGTCATTATCAAACAAACAACCACAAAATAAGTTTTCAAAAGAACTGGATTTGAATTTGTATTCTAGAGGTATGGGTGGACTAGGATTACCAGGCGATCTAAGCAGTTCTTCTCGTTTTGTACGTTGTGCGTTCACCAAATTCAATAGTGTAAAACCAACAAGTGAAGAAGGAAGTGTATCTCAATTCTTCCATATCATTCACAGTGTCGAACAACAAAAAGGTTGTTGTGAAGTGAAAGAAGGTATGTATGAATATACGATTTATTCTTCTTGTATGAATACAAATCAAGGAATTTATTATTATACAACATATGATAGTAATGTGATCTGTGCTGTGAATATGAATCATTGTGATTTAGATGCATCTGAAATCTTTGCATATGAAATGAAAGAAAAAAGTAGTATTGAATTTCAAAATTAAATTGCTGGAACATCATAGATATATGCGTTTTCTTTACTAATCGCAAACCATAGCTTTGTTCCATCACTATTTTCTTCAGGGATATCTTCTTCTAATTTGACGACAAGATATCCTTTTTTTTCTAAAATGTTCTTATTACGCATTCTTTCTGCCTCATCATTCATAGAATAGATATAAGGCTCTTTTGGTGTATCTTCTCCATAACAAGCAATATCAGGATCTAATGAAAATGCACTATAGTAAATCGTACTTTCTACACTTGTTCTAAGAACCATTTCTTTTGTGATTTCTAACATATTTGTAAAAATGTGTTGGTTTCGATATCTTTTCGTTACATATGCATTCTTAAAGAAACAAGTTTCTCCAAAAAATGTTTGTTCTTGATCGCTTTCACAAAACGGATAAGGGATATCAGGAAACATCATTTGACAAAGTGTATAGTATTGTAAGTATAGCCAATCAGAATCTGTAGTGATGGCATCGTATACATTCCTATGCTTCATGACATCATCCATTGTTCCATGAAAAAAGGAATTGTCCGCAATAATATTTTCTTGATCAAACACTAATGTAATACCTTGTTCTAGAAGTACTTCATCTTGTGTATAAATAATTGGAAATACAAAGATCAAATAATAATATCCGTCAATTTCTTCTACAGAGCATTCTTCTGGAAAGTTCTGATATCGAAATAGAAATTCTTCATAAGAATGAGGCATCCATTTTTCTAAAAGATCATAAGCTTTCTTAAAATATTTTTTACATAAATCATCCATGAAATTATCATATCTATTGATGTATTTTGATGCAAGAGTATACTAGAAAAAAGTGAGGTATTATATGAAACCATTGATAGGAATATTAGCTCATCCACCATATACATTTGAAAAGAATCCATTTAATCAAATTAGTTGTAATTATACGGATTCTATATATCAAGCAGGTGGGATTCCAATGATCATTCCACAAATTGATGATGAAAATCTTTTGGAAGAATATGCAGATAAAATAGATGGATTATTAATTCCTGGTGGAATTGATGTAAATCCTATGATGTATCATGAAAATCCTTTACCACATTTAGGTACTACAAGCATCCAATATGATAAGTGGGAATGTCATATGATAGAGACTTGTGAAAAGAAACAAATGCCAATATTAGGGATTTGTAGAGGAATACAAATATTAAATGTATTTCATGGTGGAACTTTGTGGCAAGATCTTTCTTATAGAAATGAAAATACTTTTTTACACAATCAAACAGAAGATAGAGGCTATGCTTCTCATTCTATTGATTTAGTAGAGAAAAGTTATCTAGAAAGCATTTTTGGAAAAAAATTAGATGTGAATTCCTTTCATCATCAAGCAATAAAAGATGTTGCGAAGAACTTTGTTGTGAGTGCGTATGCAGAAGATGGTGTGATAGAAGGAATTGAAGATCCAACATATCCATATTTAGTAGGAGTACAATGGCATCCAGAAGGTTTTGTACGAACGAGTGAAGTTATGATGCCTTTGTTTAAAGATTTTGTTACACACTGTAAAAAGGATGTGCTATAATCAGTGCACTGAGGGAGTAACTTGCGCATTGCGTGATAGACCAACAATCTCGACTTAACCGTCTGGTTTATCTTAAAGGGTGAGACTCATGTATGAACGTTTTATACATGGGTTTATAAATATTGAATTTTAGCTCATGTATATCATGGGCTTTTGTTTTTGTTGAGGAGGTTGTATGGCAAAAGTTTATCTAGAAAAATATGAAGAAGTGTTGAAAGAATTTGACACAAAAGAAGACGGATTATCGAGTGCAGAAGCGAATGAACGTCTTTTGAGAAATGGAAAAAATAAGTTGAAAGAAGAAGAAAAACAAACATTTTTACAACGTTTTTTCACACAATTAAAAGATCCAATGTTGGTTATATTGTTGATGGCAGCAGGTGTAAGTGCAGTTACTGGAATGCTAGCAGGTGAAAGTGAATGGGCAGAAGTGATCATAATTTTAGTTGTTGTGTTATTGAATGCGATACTTGGGGTTATTCAGGAGAGTAAAGCTGAAGAGGCGATTTTAGCGCTTCAATCAATGAGTGCTGCAACATGTAAAGTTCTTCGTGATGGAAAAATGAAGGTGATTCATGCGGAAGATGTTGTTGTAGGAGATGTTGTTTTGTTGGAAGCAGGAGATTCAGTAGCGGCAGATGGAAGAATCATTGAAAATGCTTCTTTGAAAATAGAAGAAGCTGCATTAACAGGAGAATCTGTTCCTGTTAACAAAGTTCTTGAAGCATTGAGCCTAAAGAATGGGGAAGAAAATATTCCTCTTGGTGATCGTAAGAATATGTGTTATATGGGTTCTACAGTTGTTTATGGCAGAGGAAAAATTGTCATTACACAAACTGGTATGGATACTGAAATGGGAAAGATTGCGGGCGTTTTGTCTCAAACAAAAGAAGAACAAACACCTTTACAGCGTAAACTGGATGAACTAGGTGTCATGCTGAGTAAAATGGTACTTGGAATATGCGTGTTTATTTTCGTTTTCAACTTGTTGATGGAAGGTGATTTTCATCTAGCAGTGATTCTTAAAACATTTATGGTTGCTGTTTCTCTTGCGGTTGCTGCAATTCCAGAAGGATTGGCTACAGTCGTTACAGTTGTACTTTCTATTGGTGTTACAAAAATGTCGCAACATAACGCAGTAATTCGACGTTTGACTGCAGTTGAAACATTGGGGTGTACACAAGTAATTTGTTCAGATAAAACGGGAACATTGACACAAAACAAAATGACAGTCGTTGATTATTATGGGCCAAAAGAATTGGTCGCAACAGCGATGGCACTTTGTAGTGATGCAAATCTAAATGATCATATGCAAGCGGAAGGTGAACCAACAGAATGTGCACTTGTTAACTTTGCATATAGTATTGGTTTAAATAAAGAATCATTAGAAAAAACAACACCTCGTGTAGATGAAGCACCATTCGACTCGGGAAGAAAAATGATGTCTACGATCCATGCATTAGAGAATGGATTTGTTCAATATACAAAAGGTGGACCAGATGTTGTGCTTTCTTGTTGTACAAAATATTTAGAAGATGGCATTATAAAAGATATGACGGAAGAAAAACGTCATGAAATCATGGCAATTAATAAAACGATGGCAGATAAAGCACTTCGTGTATTAGCTTGCGCAAAACGTGATTGGGATGAAAAACCTCTTCAAAATGATCCACAATATTTAGAACAAAATTTAATCTTTATTGGTTTAACAGGAATGATTGATCCGGTTCGTGATGAGGTGAAAGATGCAATCCAACAGTGTTATAATGCAGGAATTCGTGTTGTGATGATTACGGGAGATCATAAAGATACGGCTGTGGCGATTGCGAAAGAATTAGATATCATTGAAGATGATTCTCAAGCAATTACTGGTTTACAATTAGATAAGATTTCAGATGAAGAATTAAAAGAAGAAGTTGTGAAGTATCGTGTATATGCACGCGTACAACCGGAACATAAAACCCGTATCGTTCGTGCGTGGAAAGCACGTGGTGCAATTACTGCGATGACAGGAGATGGAGTAAATGATGCGCCATCTATCAAATCAAGTGATATTGGGATTGGAATGGGAATTACTGGTACTGATGTTACGAAGAATGTTGCAGATATGGTATTGGCAGATGATAATTTTGCGACAATCGTTTCGGCTGTTGGTGAAGGACGTAGAATTTACGATAATATTCGCAAGGCAATTCAGTTCTTATTGGCTTCGAATATGAGTGAGGTACTAGGGGTATTTGGTGCGACAATCATGGGATTTACGCTTTTGAATCCTGTACATTTACTTTTTATCAATCTTGTGACGGATTGTTTTCCTGCGCTCGCATTAGGTCTTGAAGAAGCGGAAAGTGATATTATGAATCGTCCACCTAGAGATTCAAAAGATGGTATTTTTGCGGGTGGTATGTTAGTGGATATCATTTATCAAGGTGTTTTGGTTACAGGATTAACGATTCTCTCTTATATTCTAGGGAATTCTTTTGAAGTAGGGCATTTCGCAATGCCACATGGAGTATCTCAACATGGTATGACAATGGCGTTTTTAACAATGTCAATGTGTGAAATATTTCATTCGTTTAATTTGCGTTCACAAAGAAAATCGGTGTTTTGTTTGAAAAAACAAAATCGAGTTTTATGGTTAGCTATGATTGGATCATTATTATTGACGACAGCAGTATTAGAGATTCCATTCTTAGCGGATGCATTTGGTTTTACTACGATTGGATGGCTAGAATATTCTGTTGCGTTGGTATTGGCGATTGCAGTCATTCCAATTGTTGAATTGGTAAAATTCTTCCAAAGAAAAATGAAATAAAAAAAGGATGTCAATCATGAAGATTTTGTAGTGAACCCAATTATTTGAACAGTTTATTACATGGCTAATTGTAAGGCTTGA
>CAVHRL010000078.1:0-9027 GCA_963638375.1 Lachnospiraceae bacterium | reverse complement strand
ACATATGCAAAATTATAAGAAAGGAGATGGCGTTTCCTCCCACGGTCTAAAGACCCATGGTTTTCCACGCTATGAAATTTATGAAATTAAAAGAGGCATATCAACAATATCTTGTTCATATTCGTGTAAATGAAGGGAAAAGTGAAAAAACGATTCAATCTTATTCTGAAGATTTGAAACAATATTTACAATGGTTGGAACAACATCATATTTTTAATGTTGAAAAAATTCGGTTACAAGACATTCAAAGCTTCATAATTGAGCAAAACCAAATCAAATCTAGTGCTTCTGTTGTACGAATGTGTGCTTCAATTCGTTCTTTTCATCAAGATTTATCCTTTATGTATGATATGAATGATCCATCTATTAATATTGAAGTACATAAAGATACCAAACGTTTACCGGTTTTTTGTACAGTAGAAGAAATTACAAGATTGATGAATTCTTTTGATGATACAGATCCAAATCAGTATTTAGATCATGCGATACTAGAATTGATATATGATTGTGGTTTAAGAGTTTCTGAAGCAGTTTCATTAACATTAAATCGAGTAGATTTAGATACGAAAAAATTACGCGTATTAGGAAAAGGAGATAAAGAAAGAATTGTTCCTATTCCAACTGCATCTATCTCATTTCTAAAATATTATCGTGATGTGATTCGTGCTAATTTTTTGAAGTCAAAAACAAATCTATTTTTTATTAATCGATATGGTAGGAAAGTGACTTCTAAATATGTTGAAGAGCTTCTAAAAAAGAAATGTATTGAATGTGGTTTTAAGAAACATATAACACCACATAAATTAAGACATAGTTATGCAACACATATGTTACAAGGTGGAGCAGATTTAAGAAGTATCCAAGAAATGCTTGGACATTCTAATATTTCTACAACTGAAATATATACACATGTAACAAATAAACAATTATTTGAAGCATATGATGCATCACATTCTGATGTTTTTTCTGAAAAATTAAAATTCAAAAAGGAAAAATAAAATCGTTCAAAAGAACGATTTTTTTGTAATGTGAACATCATTATCTTGAAATAATAATGAAAAGTTTTCATGAAACTATGAATAAAACGTGAAAAAAATTTCACTTTTGTATTGCAAATGGAAACAAGTGTGTTTAGAATAGAAACGTATTTTAAATACAAAGGAGAGAAAAAAGTTATGAAGAAGAAATTATTGGTTAGTACCATGGCATTAGCAATGCTCGTGGGCTGTTCTTCAAGTGGTGGAGCTGGTTCTACAGCTGGATCAAGCACTGCTTCAGGTAGTTCTGTAACAATAGCTACAGATACAGATATCTTAAGCATGAATTCCTCAACTGCTACTGATGGAACATCTTTCGTTGCATTGACAATGTGTGAAGCTGGATTAACACAGTTAAATGAAAAGAATGTTGCTGAACCTGATTTAGCTGAAAGTTGGGATGTCAGCGATGATGGATTGGAATATACATTCCATATCAGAGAAGATGCTAAGTGGTCAGATGGAACTGCGTTAACAGCAAATGACTTTGTATATGCATGGAATCGTTTGATTGATCCTGATACAGCAAGTGAATATGCATTCTTGATGGATACAAATGCTGAAAGCAATACTACAAATGTTAAATCTTGGGAAGCTGAAGATGATTACACATTAAAGGTTACATTAAGTAAACCATGTGATTTCTTCTTATCCTTATGTGCATTCCCATCATTGTTCCCATTGAATGAAGAATTTACAGAAGCTCAAGGTGATCAATATGCATTAAGCCTTGATAATATGCTATATTGTGGTCCATATAAAATGACTGAATGGACAGCAAGTAGTTCTTGGAAATTTGAAAAGAATGATCAATATTGGGATGCTGATAGTTACAGTGACTATGTTGATGAAGCTAACTGGAGACTTGTTCAAGGTCAATCTGCTATCCTTGATTATCAAGCAGGCAACCTTGATTATGTTAAGTTAACAAGTGAAGTTATTGATGACTATGCTGGTCAAGAAGATGTGGTTACATCTCTATCTGGATATGCTTGGTATCTATCATTGAACTTCCATAATGAATATCTAGCTAATGACAATATCCGTAAGGCTATTGCATATGCAATCAACACTGATGAATTATGTACTTCTGTATTGAAGGATGGTTCTGAACCACTAGAAGGTATCGTTACTAAGTCAACAACAGCTAACGCTGATGGTGAAGACTTCAGAGATATTTCTGGAACAGTAGTTCTTGGATATGATGAAGATAAGGCTAAAGAATATTTCGAAGCAGGATGCAAAGAATTAGGTGTAAGTTCTATTTCTGTTGAATTCTTATATGAAGATGCTGACGTATCTAAGAACGTAGCTGCATATGTTATGAGTGCTCTTGAAAAGGCTGGTTTCACAACTGAAGCTAAATGTGAACCTAAGAAGAGTAGATTACAAGACATGCAAAATGATAATTACACAATTGCATTACATAGATGGGGACCTGACTATGCTGACCCACAAACATACATGGATCTATTTGTAACAGGTGCTTCTAACAACTATGGTCATTATGAATCTACAAAGTATGATACTTTGATTAACACTGCTCTAACAACAGATGCTGCTGATTCTAAGAAGAGATGGGAAGACTTCGCAGAAGCTGAAAAGGTTCTTGTAAATGAAGAAGTTGCTATCGTACCTCTCTATCAGTCTGGTAACACAGCTCTACAAAATACGAAGTTAACTGGCATCCAATATCATGGTGCTGGTGTTGATAACTATCGTCACATGAAACTTGCTGCTTAAGAAAAAAATATAATCATTATAAGGGTGATCATTCACCCTTATAATCTTTTTAGAAAGGGGATTTATGAAAAAGTATATTGGAAAAAGATTACTTATCAGTATTGGTACTTTATTAGTAATATTACTTGTCCTATTCTTTATGATGGACATGATGCCAGGATCTCCATTTAACGATGAAAAATTAACAGAAGCACAAAAAGCTTTGTTATATGCTAAATATGGTTTAGATCAACCATTTCTCACAAGATTTATTACATATTTTAAGAATATGTTAACTGGTGACTTTGGTGTATCTTATGCTATCAACAAAGATTTCGCTGTAAGTTCAATGATTTCATCTCGTTTATGGATTTCTATTAAACTTGGTTTATTAGCTATGGTAATTGGAACGATTTTTGGTTTAATTCTAGGTATCTTAGCTGCATTGAATCATAATACATGGATTGATACATTATGCTCAACTATTTCTGTTATTGGTGTTTCTGTACCATCATATGTATTTGCATTGATCTTATGTTATTTTATCGCTTATAAATTAGGATTGTTTCCTATTTTGTATAATGCTTCTCAAGAAGGACAATCTCTTGTACTTCCAGCAATCGCATTAAGTTTCTCTCCAACCGCAAATATTGCTCGTTTTACAAGAAGTGAAATGTTAGATGTTTTAAATTCTGATTATATCTTATTAGTTAAATCAAAAGGTTTAAAAGATTATAAAGTGATTTTAAAACATGCTATGAGAAACTCTTTAATTCCAATTATTACAATTATGGGACCATTATTAGTTAACTTATTAACTGGTTCTTCCGTTGTTGAAAAAGTATTTGGAATTCCAGGTGTTGGTACATTATTAATTACAGCGATTCAAATGAATGACTATAACGTTACAATTGCTTGTGCGTTTGTATACTCATTAATGTATATTATTGCAGTATTTGTAGTCGATGTATTGTATGGTGTCATTGATCCTAGAATTCGTGTATCTAAGGATGGAGGTAAATAATCATGAGTCAAAATTTAAATTATGAATTTTCAGAAAATGATTTTAAATTAGCCTATGATAAAGACGATAAGTTGATGGACAAAAACTATGTCGCTACTTCCTATGCTAAAGATGTATGGAGAAACTTCAAAAAGAATAAAGGTGCTTTAATTGCTGCTGTATTAATTGTAATTATTGTTATTATGGCAATTGTTGGACCTATGATGAATGATCATACATATAAATCTATTATTACAGAACATGCGAATTTAGTACCTAGAATTCCTGGACTTGAAAAACTGGGTATCTTTAACGGTATGCGTAATGGTGAAAATCAATATGTCGCTAAAGGTTTTTCAGATATATATTATTGGTTTGGTACAGATGCTTTAGGACGTGACTTATGGACACGTGTTTGGAGTGGAACTAGAATTTCATTATTGATTGCTTTAGTTGCTGTATTGATTGATGTATGTATCGGTATGATTTATGGATTGATTTCTGGATTCTTTGGTGGAGCTGTTGACATGGTCATGCAAAGATTTGCTGAAATCTTAAATGGTATTCCAACTCTTGTTATTGTTGTTTTATTTGGATTAGTCTTACAACCAGGTATTACATCTATCATCTTTGCGTTGATGATTACTGGTTGGATTGGTATGGAACGTATTACACGTGCTCAAGTACTAAAAGTAAAAGAACAAGAATATGTATTAGCTGCACAGACATTAGGTGCGAAAGATTTCTATATTATTTTCAAAGAAATTCTTCCTAATATCTTTGGTCAGATCATTATTGAATCTATGTTTTCAATTCCAAATGCAATTTTTACAGAAGCTTATCTATCTTTCGTAGGTGTTGGTGTTCCTGAACCAACAGCTTCTTTGGGGTCATTGATCTCTTCTGGATATAATTCTATGATTACATATCCACATATGTTAATGATTCCTGTTATTGTTCTTGGAATATTGATGTTGAGTTTTAACTTATTAGCAGATGGATTAAGAGATGCTTTTGATCCTAAGATGAATCGATAAAAGGAGGGTACTATGACACAAACGATTAAACGTGATAAGAAAGACAGAGTACTTTCCATTCGTGATTTAAATATTTCCTTTAAAACAAATTATGGTGTAGTTAATGCGATTCGTGGTGTTCGTCTAGACTTATTTAAAGGTGAAACAATTGCGATTGTTGGTGAATCTGGTTCTGGTAAATCTGTTACTTGTAAAACAATTATGGGTATCTTAGATTCAAATGGTATCATTGATTCTGGTGAAATTAATTTATTTTATAAAGATGATAATGGTGAGGAAAAAACTGCTGATCTAACAAAAATGTCACAGAAACAAATTCGTTATGAATTCTGTGGTAGAAAGATTGCGATGGTTTTCCAGGATCCTATGACTTCTTTAGATCCTACAATGACAATTGCGAAACAAATCATGGAGCCAATGATTGAGCATCGTCATATGTCAAAATCTGAAGCTAAAGAACATGCATTAGATTTGTTAAAAAAAGTAGGTATTGAAAATCCAGAAAAGAGAATGAAGCAATACCCTCATGAATTATCTGGTGGTATGCGACAAAGAGTTGTTATTGCGATTGCTTTGGCATGTGATCCTGATATCTTGATTTGTGATGAGCCTACAACAGCACTAGATGTAACAATTCAAGCAAAAATCATTGAATTGATTAAAACAATTCAAGATGAAAAAGGTATCTCAGTTATCTATATTACACATGACTTAGGTGTAGTAGCGAAAGTTGCGGATTACGTAGCAGTTATGTATGCAGGAAGAATTGTAGAGAAGGGAAGAGTAAATGAAATTTTCTATGATCCTAGACATCCATATACATGGGGCTTACTAGCTTCTATGCCAGATACAGATACTTCTAGTGATCGTTTATTTGCGATTGCTGGTTCACCACCTGATTTAACAAACCGTATCAAAGGGGATGCTTTCGCTCCTAGAAATCCATATGCTTTAAATATAGATTTCGAGTTAGAACCACCTATGTTTGATGTTGGTGGACAGCATAGAGTCGCCTCTTGGTTATGTGATCCAAGAGCTCCTAAGATTGAATTACCACTTGATTTAAAAGAGAAACTTGAGAAGATGAAGAAGGAGGCAGGATTAGAATGACAGAGACAAAAAAACCTCTACTTCATGTAGAAAACTTAAAACAATATTTCAAAATTTCTAGAACATTTACAACAAAAGCCGTGGATGGTATCTCCTTTGATATTTATGAAGGTGAAACATATGGTCTTGTTGGTGAATCGGGTTCTGGTAAATCAACAACAGGACGTAGTATTATTCGTCTTTATAATCCTACTGATGGTAAGATCATTTTTGATGGTAGAGATATTTCTAAGAAATTAAGTAAAGATGATGAAAGCTATTTACGTACAAATATGCAGATGATTTTCCAAGATCCAATGGCATGTTTAAATCCTCGTAAAAAGGTTAAAGAAATTATCGCACAAGGATTAGAAATTCATCATGTATGTTCTTCTAAAGAAGAAGTCGAAGAAAAAGTATATGCTATCTTAGAAAAAGTTGGTCTTTCTAAGGAACAAGCTACACGTTTTCCATCACAATTCTCTGGTGGTCAAAGACAGCGTGTTGGTATTGCTAGAGCACTTGTTATGAATCCAAAACTTGTTATTGCAGATGAATGTATTTCTGCATTAGACGTTTCCATTCAGGCACAAGTAGTCAATTTGATGAAGGATCTACAAGATGAACTTGGAACAACATATTTGTTCATTGCGCATGACTTATCCATGGTTAAGTATATTTCTGATCGTATTGGTATCATGCATTTAGGACATATAGTTGAAACTGGTACAACGGATGAGATTTTCTCAAATCCAATTCATCCATATACTAAATCTTTATTATCAGCAATTCCTCATCCTAATCCTATTGTGGAAAAGAAACGTGTTGCGTTAACTTATGACAAAGATAAAGAAGGTGTTGATTACACAAAGGGTACTGAACACAAATTATCTGATACACATATTGTTTTAGCAACAGATGAAGAATTCGCAAAGTGGACTGCTTAAATTGAAGATTCTCACAGATTTTGTGAGAGTCTTTTTTTATTGTTTATTTATGAAAAAGATATACACTATACGTATGACAAAAATATTAGGTTCTAAATTATTTAATGATGTAAGTGATGAGTTATGTATTGAATTTATAAATGATGTGAAAGATATCGTTTGTATTGATGATTATCAAAAACTGAAAAATTATACACATCATTACTATACAACAAGATATCAACATTGTTTAAATGTTGCTTGGTATTCTTTTTTGATGAGTCGAAAATTAAATTTAGATGCTAGAAGTTGTGCAAGAGGTGCTATGTTGCATGACTTTTATCTCTATGAAAATATTCATACAAAAGAAGAAACTAAAAGACATATACAAAATCATCCTAAAATAGCATTGCAGAATTCACAAAAATATTTTCGATTGAATCCAATAGAAACAGATTGTATCGTTCATCATATGTGGCCTAGAGTAAAAGGAAAACCATGTACAAAAGAAGGGTATATTGTTACGATTGCTGATAAATATGCTGCTAGCTTAGAACTTTGTTCTCATCCTTTTTACGCTTTCCCTAAATGGATGAGTAAAATGTTAACTTCCTTTCAAAATAACTTTATGAAATAGTACGCACTTTTTTGTGCCTACTTTTTTTTGTTTGATTTTTGAAATAATATTTCTATGTAAATGGAGGATGATTGAAATGAACAAAACATACATAGCATTAGAATTAAAGAATCAAGAATTAAACATTAACACAATTTATTTTACAGATAATTATTTAAGGAAAGGTGTCATCAATCCTACAAATCAAAAATCTTATTTGAAAGAAGAAATTGATTCTCTTGAAATCGCTGCATTAACTGCACCAGAAGATGGTATGATTGCGATATCTTCTTATGAACCATCTGCAACTTTGTGGTTTAATGAAGATGATTCATACAAAATTGTGTCTTATACAGATGCACTTCATATTAAAGATAATAAAATCTTTACATCTGATGATCAATGTGTGGCAACAGCTATATCTTATTTGAAAGATATTCAATTTATAGAAGAAAATTTAACAGCATTACATTCATCATTAGAAGTAAATGAAGGAGTATTACACTCAATTAAAACAGAAAAGATTGAGGAAGATGATACAAATTCCTATGTAACTGTAAATGATCTATCATTCCAAAATGGAATCATTGAATGTGATATGAAATCTAGTTTATTACCGAATTGTTGGGAAGCAGCTAGAGGTTTTATTGGCGTTGCATTTAGAATTGATGAAAAAGATATGGAATTTGAAGGGTTTTATATTAGACCAACAAATGGTAGGGGATGTGACAATGCTTTTAGAAGAGAACATGGTTGTCAATATTTTGCATATCCTGGATATATTTGGTCTTATTACAGAGAACATAACATTCCTGATTATGAAGCTCCAGTTGATACAATTGCATTAGATGAATGGGCACATTTAAAAGCAATTATTATTGATGATCACGCTGAATTCTATATTAATAATGAATTGGTATTAAACGTTAAACACATGCAACATAAACCATCTAAAGGTAGGATAGGTTTTAATACACATATAGGTAGTGATTGTTACTTTAAGAATCTTAAAGTTGAAGTGTTAGATTAGAATGTTATTTGAAGTCTATGAATGTTTGATTATTCATAGACTTATTATGTTTTGAATATCTATAAAAATAGATGAAATTGAATTAGAAATATGAATTAAAATATTTCCGGTTCCGATATGACTAGGAAGAAAATTCAGGTGTAATGTAAAGGGCTAGTCCACTATTTCATTAGTAACTTATATAAAACTTAACATGATATAAAAAAACTTAAAAAATAATCATACTATCACAAGATATTTTAGTTATGTTTTAAACTGAATGTATAACTTTATAGCAATAATAAAACCAGGTATACATTCTACTAAAATAGCGGTAATACCTGGTTTTGATGTTTCACTTTTAATATCGTTATATTTTAATCGCTGAACTTAATAAAATTTGAGCTCATGATCAATTATATCCAGTACAATTCAATCTCATTAAGATATTATTGTGCAAAGATTTAGGGTTTATTCATCTTCTTCATCTTTTAATGAATGAAGGAGGAATAATGCAGTATCACAATCCTTTTTTTTGACCCCGAATTGTCAAGTTAATTGCAACACAGTTGAATAGTAGACTTCATA
>CAVHRL010000077.1:0-9079 GCA_963638375.1 Lachnospiraceae bacterium | reverse complement strand
ACAAATTACTGTCATCAACCGAAGGAATAGTAACACACTTAATTTGATTTTCTAGCTTATATTTTCATTTATTGCGATATGCACGATTCATTGGAGCGTTGTTGTTTTATCGATTGTTATGTATATTGTAATGACAAAAGCACCAGGATTATTTCAGAATAAGCTTGAAAAAGTAACGAAGAAAAACGCTGAAGAAAATGAAAATTTAACTAGAGTGGTAAATGATTGTCTGTACGGAAGACAAGAGTACATTATTTATAATAATATAACTAGATTCTTTGAAAGGTTAAACTTAGCTTCTGAAAGTTCTGAGAATGCCAGATATGGATTTGATCGTACTTCAAATTTAATGGAGACAGTTGTAGGAATTATCGGATTTTTATTTCAATGTGCATTAATATTTTTGGTAGCTTGGTTGTCTATTAAAGGGTATACCAAAGCAGGCGCTATCTTAGCTGTTGGAAATCTAGCAGGAACATTTTCACAATCCGTTACAGTTACTGTAGCGAATTATTCTAAAATCAAATCAAATATAAGTTTATTAGATTTCAAGTTAGAAAAAGAGGAAATAGAATACATAGATGAAATCTTACCGATACAAATTTCAAATCTAAAAGAAATTGATCGTGATGATACTAAGGTTTTATACGATGGTAAATCATTTCAATTTGAAAAAGGTGGAAAGTATTTGATTGTAGGAGAAAGTGGTAGTGGGAAATCAACAATTATAAAGTCTTTATTTCATAACAACTTCGAGTATGAAGGGAAAATATCAGTCAATCATCAAAATAGAAATTGCCTAGATTATCATCAATTTTATGATTGTATTGCGTATATTGAACAAGATTCACATATATTTAATGATACTTTAAGAAACAATCTAACAATGGGAAAGAATGTGGATGATTCTATGCTTTTAGATATGATCAATGAATTGAATTTAAGTGATTTCTTTGATAGATGTAATAAAAACTTAGATTATTTAATTGATGATCAGGGTGCAAATATATCTGGTGGTGAAAAACAAAGAATCTGTTTAGGAAGAGCGTTATTATCTGGAAAAGCAATTTTAGTTATGGATGAAAGCTTTTCGGCGATGGATCAAAACAATATTCAAACTATTTTGACAAAGCTACTAAATAGAAAAGATATTACAATCATTATGACTGCACATAATATCAACAATACGATGTATCCTTTGTTTTCAAAAGTATATCATTTGTAATAAAATAGAAACATTAGTTGAAAAGACTAATGTTTTTTTTGAGGTGTTATGAAGAAATATTTTGGGGATAAAAACTTTTATAAAATGGTATTAGTTGTTGCGATACCATTACTGATCCAACAATTGATTACAAGTTTTGTGAACATGTTGGATAATATCATGGTTGGTCAAACTGGTACGCTAGCGATGAGTGGTGTATCTGTTTCAAATCAAATTATCACAGTATTTAATCTTGCGATATTTGGTTCTGTTTCTGCTTCTAGTATATTTGGTGCACAATTTGCAGGAAAGAATGATACGGATGGTGTAAGACATTGTTTACGCTTTAAAATGATTGTTGAAACATTGATTGCGGTTATTTTCGTTTTAGTGTTTGATTTGTTTGGTAAACAATTGATAGGGTTGTTTATGCATGCTGAACAAGATAATGCAGCGGATATCGCAAAAACAATGGACTATGCTTTAAACTATATTCATTGGATGACGGTTGGATTTATTCCTTTTGCCTTATCACAAAGTATTTCGTCTTCGATGCGTGAGTCTGGGGAAACACGTCTTCCAATGATTGCAAGTGTAACAGCAGTATTAGTTAATTTTATTGGCAACAGTATTTTGATTTTTGGATTATTTGGTTTTCCTGCTTTAGGTCCTACAGGTGCTGCAATTGCGACGGTGATTTCTAGGTTTGCGGAATTAGCGGTCAATATTACATTTGCGTTGATAAATCGTGAGAGATTTCCTTTCTATAAAGGTTTATTTCATGGATTTTCCATTCCTGTTTCTTTGGTGAAAGAAATTTGTGTTAGAGGTTTGCCACTCGTTGTGAATGAACTATTATGGTCGATTGGTCAAGCCATGATAACGCAATGTTATTCCACAAGAGGAATAGATGCTTTGGCTGCATATAACATTTCATCAACTATTACAAATTTGTTCTTTGTTTCGAATATTGCGATGGGAGATAGTATTTCAATATTAGTTGGACATCATTTAGGCGCAGGAAGAATTGAAGAAGCAGTAGATACGGATCGAAAGATGATCGTATTTACATTAATGATTGCGATATGTTTTGGTACAACATTGTTGATTCTTGCTCCAATGTTTCCGAATTTATATCAAACAAGTGATGGTGTAAAGAGTGTAGCGACTTTGATGTTGCGTTTTGGTGGTTTAACGATGTGGATTTCAGCTTTATACAATGCTAGTTACTTTACAATGCGTTGTGGTGGAAAAACAATCATTACATTCTTATTTGATTCTGTTGGTACAGTATTAGTAAGCTTTCCAATTGCGTATTTACTAGCACATTTTACACAATTACCTGTACAATTTATGTATCTAACAGTTTCGTTAGTTGATATTTATAAAGTAGTATTAGGTCTTTTCTTAGTAAATAAGAGAATTTGGGTAAATAATTTAGTAGGAGAATGATATGGAAAGAAGTAAAAAATTGATTGAACGTTATGCATTACAAGCACATCCTGAAGGTGGATATTTTAATGAAGTTTATACTGCACCATTTATGTTTTCGGATACAAGAGAAACAGGTGGTAGTATTTATTTCTTATTAGATAAGAATGATATTTCACATTTTCATGTTATCGATTGTGATGAAATCTGGTATTACCATGAAGGCTGTGGAATGCGCATTACAATGATTGATCAGGATGGAAAGATATCACATGCTGATTTGGGAATGAATTTAGAAAAGAATGAAATGGCTATGGTTGTGATTCCTAAAGGTGTTATTTTTGCGGCAGAGAACTTAGACAAAGATGGATATACATTTGTTTCTTGTGCTACAACACCACAATTTCAGTACCAAGGATTTCGCCTTGTAAAAGAATCTGAAGTGACTTGTGATACAAAAGATATGAAATATCTATTCATGAGTGATGAAGAGATTGACGCAACAGTGATTTGACAAATAGCGAAAGCTATTTGTTTTTTTATTCACAAGGATTATAATAATATAGCTAAAAGAAACTATGATCATTAGACATAGATTTCAAGATTTTAGTGTAAAAAGATCTGTAATTAGATTCGCTGTATCTGAAAAGAACGGCAGGAGGAGAAAAATTATGAACAGTTCAAAAAAACGTATTCAGCAGCTTACTTTGGCGGCTTTTTTTGTCGCAATTGAAGTTATCATGTCTTTGACACCAATTGGTTATATTCCTATTGGTGCATTGAGTATTACAACAATGCATTTACCTGTTATATTGGCAGGGGTATTAGTTGGTCCAAAGTTTGGTGCAGAAATAGGATTTGTGTTTGGTTTGACTTCGTTTTTACGAGCAACATTTGAACCAACGATTACTTCATTTGTATTTACACCTTTTGTACAAATAGGTAATATGAATGGGAATTTCTATTCATTAGTGATTGCATTTGTTCCTAGAATCTTATTAGGATTTTTATCAGGAATGTTATATCGTTTCCTTGTGAGAAAAACAAAGAAAGAAGCTTTATCCGCAATGCTTTCAGCAATCTTCAATACTTTACTTCATACATTGTTAGTATTAGGTGGTATTTGGGTATTCTTTGCACAACCTTATGCAGATGCATTGAGTATCACAACGGGTGCATTAGCGACTGCTTTTATTGCGACAATCACAACAAATGGAATATTAGAAACAATACTTGCAGGTATTATAATACCTGTATTAACAAAGGCTTTATCTTCAAGAGTAGATAGGATGGGATTAAAGAATGAATGAAAAGAAATGTGTCGTTATTGGAGTGACAGGTGGAATTGCGGTATATAAAATCTGTACTTTAGTTTCTAGCTTAAAGAAGCAAGGTTATGATGTACATGTATTAATGAGTAAAGAAGCAGAAGAATTTGTATCTCCATTGACTTTTCAAACTTTGAGTGCGAATAAAGTTATCACTGATATGTTTACGATTGATTACACACCAGATGTACATCATGTATCTTTGGCAAAGAAAGCAGACTTATTTGTGATTGCTCCAGCAACCGCAAATATCATTGCGAAAGTTTCCAATGGGATCGCAGATGATATGTTAACTACAACATTTCTTGCCGCAAATTGTCCAAAATTAATTGTTCCCGCAATGAATACACAAATGTTAATGAATCCAATTACGCAAGATAACTTAAAGAAATGTAGAAGTTATGGCATGGAAGTATTTGAAAGTGATTCAGGGTATTTAGCGTGTGGTGATGTAGGAAGTGGAAGACTTCCAGAGCCAAAAGAAATCGAAGATTACATCAAGCAGATGTTAGTGACAGATAAATACTTATCTGGTAAGAAAATATTGATTACAGCTGGTCCAACAAGTGAAGCAATTGATCCAGTTCGTATGATTACAAATCATTCTACAGGTAAAATGGGTTATTCATTAGCGAAGGCTGCAAGAAATTTAGGTGCTTCTGTTACATTAGTTACAGGAACAAATCTATTAAATGATATTCGTGGTGTTGATATGGTACATGTCATCAGTGCAGAAGAAATGGCACAAGCAGTACTCTCTAGACAAGAAGAAAATGATTGTTTGATTTTAGCGGCAGCAGTGGCAGATTATACACCAATTGAAGTAGCGGATAATAAGATTCATAAAAAAGATGGCGATATGACTATCGCATTGAAACGTACAAAAGATATTCTAAAGACATTAGGCGAACATAAAAAAGAAGGACAGATATTGATAGGTTTCTCTATGGAAACAGAAGATGTCATTGAACGTACGAAACAAAAATTAGTAAAGAAGAATTGTGATTATATTGTTGCGAATAATTTGAAACAAGAAGGTGCTGGTTTTGGAACGGATACAAATATCGTTACTTTGATCAGTAAAGATAATGAAATATCATTTGGTAGATTATCAAAATATGATACTTCAATGAGAATCTTTGAGAATTGTTTAAGAGGAAAATAATATGAATATTTTGATGACAATTGATGTAGGAAATACAAATATATCACTTGGTTTGATGCAAGGAAATGATGTGATTGGTTCATTCCGTCTCACAACCAAAACACCTAGAACATCCGATGAATTTGGTTTATGTATTAAAGAGTTAATGGATACGACAAATATATCAGATACTGATATTGAAGCTGTTATTATCTCTTCTGTTGTACCTAAGATCATGTATTCTTTAAATTCCGCAATCGTAAAATATTTACATAAAGAACCAATTATTGTAGGCCCAGGAATTAAAACTGGTATTTCAATTCAAACAGATAATCCAAGAGAAGTTGGTGCAGATAGAATCGTAGATATCGCTATGGCCTATCATACATATCATAAATCATGTATTATCGTTGACTTTGGTACAGCTACTACATTTGATTATGTTTCTGAAAATGGCGTATTCAAATATACAGTCATTGCTCCGGGTTTAGGAATTGGAGTTAATGCCTTAACAAGTCAAACTGCTAAACTTCCAGAAATTGAAATTCAAAAACCAAAAAGTATTTTAAATGGAAATACGATTACTGGAATGCAAGCAGGTGTAGTTTATGGTTATATTGGAACTGTAGAATATATCATTAAACAAATGAAGAAAGAATTAAAACTTGATGATTGTTTGGTTATCGCAACAGGTGGTTTAGGTAAAGTCATCACAAAAGAAACTGATGAAATAGATGTATATGATCCTGACATTGCATATAAAGGTATGCGTATTTTGTATGATTTAAACAAAAATAATTAAGATTATAGGTAAGAAAGAGGATAATCCTCTTTTTTTTCGATATAATAGTTTTTGGGATTTTAGGGAGATATAGGGAATGAAAAATGGTAGACGCAGAGTTCGAAAAGGCAGACTCGTTGTTTTGATTTTGGCTATTTTAGCGATAATAGGCGCAGGTGTATTTTGTTATGTAAAACCTATGATAGAAGAATATTATAGAGTTGGTTTTGTTGCGGATAAAGAAGATTCATCTAAAATGATGTATCGAAATGATCAACATGAGTATGTATATGGATTACAAACGATTGACGGAAAACAATACTACTTTGATGAAAAGACTGGTTACATGTCTAAAGGATTGAAAGAAATAAATGGTTCTAAATATATGTTCAATGATGAAGGTGTTATGGTTACAAATCAATTTGAACATATTAAGGATAAAGATTCTGAACATGTTTCATATTTTGATCATGAAGGTAAAATGGTAAAAGGTTTACAAACAATTCAAGATAAACAATATTTCTTTAATGAAGATGGATCATTAGTAACCAATCAATATAAACGATTAAAAATAGATGAAACAGAACAAATATCTTATTTTGATGAAGAAGGTAAGATGGTTACAGGGAGAAAGACTATTGATGGACAGGATCGTTTCTTTGATGACAATGGAAAGCTATCTATTGATACAGAATATCTTCAAACAGGTATTCAAAATATATTAAATTCTTATCGTGGAGATATTAGTATCTATTTTAAAGATCTTACAAGTAATGAATCTTTTGTGATGAATGATCATACGTATTATCCTTGTTGTATGATCAAAGTTCCATCTTTAATAACAATTTATAATTGCATAAGAGACGGTATCATTACAAAAACACCACAAATAGAACATTGGATCGATTTGATGATTCGTATCAGTGATAATACCGCATTCAATAATTTGATGTGTGCAATTGGTGGTGGTAATGGTGTAAAAGGTGTAAATATGGTTACACAAACTGCCCATGAAATTGGTATGCATGATACAGATGCCAAACATGGATTAAAACCAGGAGAAAATTATTTTAGTGCTGGTGGTGCTAATAAATCTTGTGCGAAAGATCTAGGACTTGCGTTTGAAAAAATCTATCGTCATGAAGTTGCGACACCTGAACTATGTGATGAAATGATAGAAATATTAAAAACATGTGATGATTATGAAGAATTACAAAATGGTTTACCAAGTGATGTAGCATTCGCTCATAAAACTGGTTGTGCATATGCACTATATCATGATGGTGGTATTGTTTATTTAGATGGTAGAGAATATATACTTGTTTGTTTTTCTGATAACGCAAGATATACAGTCATGATGCCAGAAGTATCAAAGTTTGTATATGAGTATCAAGCAAACTTTATGCCAAGTGAAATATCTTAAAAGGAATTGTTGGATTTAGAAATGCATTAATCATTATCTTTTACAATGAATTAACATCATTTAACTTTCTTTTATGTCATCAAGGTTAGTAACTCTCTTAATTTTATGGTTAACAGAGCAAACAACTTTGATGACTTTTTTTAGAAGGGTTAAAATCAACTGGAATATTTAAAATTGTTGATTTCGTTTTTGAATAAAGATAAAGTAAAGCATTGTCAAAATTGCTGTAAAAATCCAAGAAATAGGACAAGATAAAACGATTCCGTATAGAGTTTTAAAACTTGAAATTTTATTTATAACGACCATAATCCACACTATTCTTATTCCACAAAGTCCAATGATATTAATTGTTGTTGGAAATATAATTTTTCCCATTCCACGTAGAGAACTACCAGTGATTTCATAAAAGGATACTAATACATAAAACGGTGCAATTGCTTTCATTACTTGCATTCCACAAGAGATGACTTCTAGATCATCAGTGAAAATATAAAATAATGCAGAACTGCAGGATAAGAAGAATAGAGATAAACATCCTGATACTATAATATCCATTCCCAAACAGATCCATATGCCTTTTTTCATTCTTTCTAGTTTATTTGCACCTATATTTTGACTTACAAAAGTTGTAACAGAAATAGAAAATGCATTTGATATCATCCAAAAGATGGAATCTAATTTTGCGTATACAGTATTTCCTGCTACTGCGATACTTCCAAGTTCATTGATTGCACTTGCCATGACTATACCTGAAAGACTGTTCATGAAGCTTTGTAAAGCAGCAGGTAAACCAATCCGAATTATATCTAAAATAATTGGAATATTGATTTGGAATTGTTTATATATATTTGGTATAGATTGATTTAGTGTAAATAATATCAATACTGCACTGATAGTTTGTGCAATAACTGTTGCAATGGCAACACCAGCAACTCCTAATGACAAAACAGTAACAAAGAATAAATCTAAAATAATATTCAAAAAACAACAAATCATTAAAAAATATAATGGTTTTTTTGAATCTCCTAAAGCACGCAGTATAGATGAACCAATATTGTAGATACATACAAATATGATTCCTGAAAAGTATATATGTAAATATATCAAAGAATCTTTATTGATATTTACTGGTGTATGCAATAAATATAAAAATGTATTACTAAACGTAAGCCCTATTATAGTGAATAATAATCCAATGACAATGCTAAGAATAATAGCGTTTTGAATTCCACATTTGATTTTTTGTTGATCATTCGCTCCAACATATTTTGAAATTACAACAGTAACCCCAGAAGATAATCCAATAAAAAGTCCAACTGCCATTTGTGTGATAATTCCTGTTGATCCTCCTACACTGGCTATCGCATCTGTACCAATGAATTTCCCAACAATGATAACATCTACAGCGTTATACAATTGCTGAAATAGAGTTCCAATCATGATAGGGATACAAAATAGGATTAACTGTTTCCAAATATTTCCTTCTGTTAAATTGATTTTATTTTTCATTTGATATACCTCCAATTAAATTTTAGTGAATTGAGGTATATAGAAAAGTACGCACAAATTAGTGACTAGTGAAATGTTATTTATGATATACAAAACATGGAAATTTGAAGGATTAGGAATAAAATGAATGCTGCTATTTTAATTGCAGTGTGAATTTGGATGCTACAGAAATAAAAAAACCGCATAATTATGCGGAATAATGACTGAATATGCCGATTGACAGAATTGAACTGTCCGCTGATCCTTACCATGGATCTGT
>CAVHRL010000076.1:0-9256 GCA_963638375.1 Lachnospiraceae bacterium | reverse complement strand
AATACTATCTCCTTTATATACTATTCACATGTTTTTTGAAAAATCCTCAAAAGTTATTCGATTTCAGAAACATATTTTTCAACTGTTTCCGCATCAATACCACCTTTATACGCTGTGATTCCATAGGAAAAGTCACCATCCGTCCAAGAGATGGCCGTAAACTTTTGACCATCGCCACGTTCTTTTACTTCTTTCCCATCAATTTCAACTTTGTTGATAACTGAATAAATATTATCATCTGTATCTAAAATATCTTTACCACAATATTTTGCCTTATCTATGCGAATGATATCATCTCCATTTTCATCTTTAAAAGTTACCTCAGATATCTGATAAGAGAACACTCTATATGATACATCTGTATATGTCTCTGTTAATTCTGTAGGAACTTCTAAATCAAATCCCGCAATACCTTTTGCCTGTAATTTAGATTCTAAATCTGTCCAAACTTGAGCTTGGGATTGTCCAAATGGTGATTGAGAAACAACAACACAAGAATCACTATCTTGTTTTCCCTTCCCAAAAATCATATAAATCACAACAAACACTGCAGCAATCATAAATATCAATTTCATATAGTTGCTTGTATTTGTTGTTTTCTTTTCTACTTCTTTATTTTCCATTTACATTTACCTCTGTTGTTTAATATTCTACCAAAAGAAAAGACACAATTCATAACGAACTGTGTACGATCCTTATTGAATGTCATAATCTTCGTATACACCTTGTAAAGCAAGTGTTTGGTTCGCAACATTTAAGATATCAGAAATAATTGCGCCAGATTGTGTAAAGAATTTACGAGAAGCAATTACAGTATCATCTTTCACTGCAGTTTCATAACCACTAAGTTCCATGATTTCCACAAAAGCTTTTCTTTCTTCACATTGATCAAACTTCACTCTATGTTGAACTGTAACTAGTACATCTTCTTCATAGCTTGTATTAAACTCATCATTTTTATTTAAAATTTTTTCAATAAAATCAGGATCCAAATAAGGATATACTGCAGCGATTTCTTGAACTTCTTCACTTTTTCCTTCTGCAGTATATGTTTTTACTGATTCTTCCTTTGGTTCTTCACCATCATCTATTTTAATGAAATGGATTTCTTCTTCCTGATCATCATCTTTCTTTTTTAATAGATATAAAGCTGCAGCTGTTCCAACAGTCGCTAAAGCAAGCATCCCTGCAGTAAAAATCGATTTACGAGACATAGTAGTTCCTCCTATCAGTGTTATTATTGTAACACAATATGAGACTCTAAATACTGCATTATTTCAACTGCATTTGTAGCAGCACCTTTTCGAATCTGGTCACCACAACACCAAAGTGTAATACCATTTTCATTCGTTAGATCTTCACGAATTCTTCCAACATAAACAAGATCTTGATCACTTGTCATTAATGGTGTTGGTACACCATCATATAAAACATCACCTTCAAATTTTGAAATTGCTGCTTTGGCTTGTTGTATAGAAACATGTTCTTCAGTCACAAAGGAAGCAGAAATGGAATGTGAACGATATACAGGAACGCGTACACATGTACATGTTACAAGTAATTCTGGTAAGTGTAATATCTTTCTACCTTCGTTCTGCATTTTCATTTCTTCTGTTGTATAACCATTATCTAAAGTTGAACCAATATCCGCAATGACATTGTATGCAATCTGTGCAGGGAAAACATTCACAGAAACTTCTTGATTCTGTTCAATTGCATCAACTTGTTGTTTTAATTCTTCAATACCATGCATTCCTGCACCACTCACTGCTTGATACGTACATGCATGTATCGTTTTGATTTTAGATAACTTTGAAATTGGTGCTAATGCCATTAATGTAATAATCGTAGAACAGTTTGGGTTCGCTATCGTTCCATGATGGTTTAAGGCATCTTCTCCATTAATTTGTGGTATGACTAGTGGTACATCCTCTTCCATACGGAACGCTGAACTATTATCAATGTAAATCGCACCTGCTTTTTCAATCATTGGTCGATATTCTTTACTTAAACTATTGGATACTGCACCAAGCACATAATCTAATCCATCAAAGCAACCTTCTTCTACAACTTGAATTTCATATTCTTTTCCTTGAAAAAGATATTTTTTTCCAAGTGATCTACTTGAAGCGAACAATCGTAAATCTTCTGCATTGATTTTTCTTTCTTCCATGCATGCCAACATTTGTTGACCAACAGCACCTGTAGCTCCAACAATTCCTACTTTCATATCTTTTCTTCCTCCAAAACAAACTTATCATAGATTGCTTTGATTGCTTTTTCAAAGTCTTTGTCTTCTACACCAATCATAATTGTCAACTCATATGAAGATTGTGAAATCGTACGAATATTAATGTGATTTCTACCAAACTCACTCAATAATTGTCCTGAAATACCTGAACGTTGTTTCATTTCTCTACCAACGACCGCAATCATCGCTTGGTGATCTTCTACACGTAGATCTTCAGGTTTCAATTCTTTTCTTAGTTCTCCTAAGATTTCATATAGACAATGATTGATCAAGCTTGTTTGTACAACAATACTATACGTATCTACTGTTACTGGAACTGCTTCAATTGATACGTTATATTTTTCAAAAATCGATAATAGTTTTCTTAAAAAACCAATTTCAGCACTAGAATGAGCTTTCATCAAAGAAATGACAGTATAGTTTTTTCTACCAGTGATTCCTGTAATTAAGTGAGGCATATCCACTTTATCCATTTCACTACAATCTTCCATGATCATCGTTCCAGGATGAGAAGGATCATTTGTATTACGAATATTGATTGGAATATTTTTTTCTTTGACAGGAAAAACAGAATCATCGTGTAATACATTCGCTCCCATATAACACATTTCTCTCAGTTCAGAATATGTAATTCTAGGAATTGAAATTGAATTAGGAACGATTCTAGGATCAACAACCATAAATCCAGATACATCTGTCCAGTTTTCATACACATCCGCATCAATAATATTCGCAATGACTGCACCTGTAATATCAGAACCACCACGACTCATGACTTTGATTGTTCCATTAGGTAAAGCCCCATAGAAACCAGGGACAAGAATCTTTTCACTACTCTTTGCGTATTCTTGAAGTTTCTCAGTTGTTTTCTGCATATCTATCGTTCCATCATACTTAAACATAATGACATCTTGTGCATCTACAAATTGAGCGCCTAGATATTCTGCCAACAATTTTCCAGTTAAATATTCTCCACGAGAAACTAAATAATCTTCTGCTTCACCATGTTGTATGATCTTTTGAATTTGTTCAAATTCTCTATCTAAATCTAATGTTAACTGTAATGCATCTTTGATACTTTGATATTTATTTACAATCAATTCAAAGATATTTTCATAGGAAACACCATACTTAATATGTGCTTGAATCAAATATAATAAATCTGTTACTTTATGATCTTCATGACTTTCTTTTCCACAAGCAGAAGTCACAATAAACTTTCTTGCGGGATCACTTTCAACAATATTTTTTACTTTTTCGAATTGTTTTGCGTTCGCTACAGAAGAACCACCAAATTTCGCTACCTTGATCATCTTGCAACCTCCGCAACAAATACTTCTTTATCTTTAATAGAGTTCATTCTTTTTACTAATTCATTCAATGAAATTTCTTTTGTGATACAAGCATATGTCAATTTTTTATCTATCACATCTTCAAATTCAGATAAATCTTTTGTACGAATGTAATATACACCTTTCGCATCAGCATTATTAATACACTTTTCCTCCATATGAAGTTCCATGCTTTCTTTATGAAGAATATCGATAATATCTTGTACAACTGCATGTGCTGTTGGTAAAGAACCTGCACCTTGCCCAATATAAACTGCTTTCCCTAATGTTTTAGAATCAGATTCAATTGCGTTGAAATTCAATGGAATGGAAGAAAAAACATCATCTGCTTTTAAGAGAGTTGGCATAACACTTGCTTGGATACCTGTTTCTAAAGCTGTTCCTTTTCCAATCATCTTTAATACATAACCATGTTCTCTACAATAATCTAAATCGATAGAATCTACATAACGAATACCAAACATAGGAATATCTTCTGGTTTTACATACGCACCAAATGCTTTCAAACAACTCAACGCAACTTTAAAGCGCACATCATATCCATCTATATCATCTGTTGGATCCTTTTCTGCGTAACCAAGTTTTTGTGCTTCTTTCAACATTTCATCAAAGTTCTTTGCTTCCAAGAACATACGATTCAAAATATAATTCGTTGTACCATTAAAGATTCCTCTAAATGAATCAATCTCATCAATTCTTTCACAACGTTCTAAATTTGCCATCCAAGGAATTCCGCCGCCACAACTCGCTTCATAATGCAAACTCACATCATTCTCTTTAGCACATGCATGCAAATCTTCTATACAAGTCGCAAACATCTTTTTATTGGATGTCACAAAGTGTTTTCCATGTTTGATTGCTTCGATTGCGTAAGTATGTGCAGGTTCTATTCCACCCATACATTCCACAACAACATCGATTTCAGGATCACACAAAATAGAAGAAGCATCCGTTGTCATTCTTTCATCTGTGATTTCGCTAGTATCTTTCACTAATATTTTTACAACTTCAATCTGCTTTGTATCATTTGTTTCGTTGGCATCAATAATTTTTCTAACACCACTGCCTACAACACCATGTCCTAATAATCCAACTTTCATGTTTTCTCTCCTCTTACTATTTCTATTTAATTTCTAAAATAGCTCCACGATTTGCGGAAGTAACCATTGCTTGATAACGAGCTAAATAACCATCCACATTTTCATTTGATTTTGGCTTCCAATTTTCTTTTCTCTTTTTCAATTCTTCATCACTAACTTGTAATTCCAATTGATGATTTTTAATATCAATCAAAATCATGTCACCTTCTTCAACAAATGCGATTGGCCCTCCAACTGCAGCTTCTGGACTGACGTGTCCAATTGAGGCGCCACGTGAAGCACCTGAGAATCTTCCATCTGTAATCAAAGCCACAGTTGAACCAAGTCCCATTCCAATGATTGCCGATGTTGGATTTAACATTTCACGCATTCCAGGTCCTCCTTTTGGACCTTCATAGCGAATTACAACAACATCTCCTGCATGAATTTTATTTGTTAGAATTGCTTGAATCGCATCCTCTTCGCAATCAAACACTCTTGCCGGTCCAACATGTTTCATCATTTCTGGTGCAACTGCACTTTGTTTAACAATTGCGGTATCTGGTGCAAGATTTCCTTTGAGTACTGCAATTCCTCCACTATCCATAAATGGAGATTCAATTGGACGAATCACTTCAGGATTCCGATTTTGAATACCATCAATATTTTCTCTCATCGTTTTTCCAGTTACTGTCATTCCATCCAAATATAATAGATTTTTCTTCGCAAGCTCATTCATTACTGCATATACGCCACCTGCCATGTTGAGATCTTCCATATAAGTAGGGCCAGCAGGTGCTAAATGGCATAAATTTGGAGTGCGATTAGAAATCTCATTTGCGATTTCCATATCCAATGTAATTCCACATTCATGTGCAATCGCTGGTAAATGTAACATTGTATTCGTTGAACAACCTAATGCCATATCAACTGTTAATGCGTTGATAAATGATTCTTTTTTCATGATGTCGCGTGGCTTTATATTTTCTTCTAAAAGATGCATTACAGCGTAACCTGCTTCTTTTGCCAATCGAATTCTAGAAGAATACACTGCTGGAATCGTTCCATTCCCTTGCAAACCCATTCCAATCGCTTCTGTCAGACAATTCATTGAATTTGCGGTATACATTCCAGAACACGATCCACAAGTTGGACATACATTTTCTTCATATTCATGTAAATCATCACTATTAATTTTTCCTGATTGATATTCACCAACTGCTTCAAACATAGATGATAATGATCGTTTCCTTCCATTAACATTTCCCGCAAGCATTGGGCCACCAGAAACAAATACAGTTGGAATATTGATACGTGCAGCAGCCATTAATAAACCTGGAACATTCTTATCACAATTTGGAATCATTACCAGCCCATCAAATTGATGCGCTTTTGCCATACATTCTGTTGAATCCGCAATTAATTCTCTAGAAACAAGAGAATATTTCATTCCACTATGTCCCATGGCAATTCCATCACAAACTGCAATCGCAGGAAACATTACTGGTACACCACCAGCTTGAGCGATTCCCAATTTCACAGCTTCGCATATCTTATCTAAATTCATATGACCAGGAACAATTTCATTATAAGAACAAACAATACCAATCATTGGTTTTTTCATTTCTTCTTCTGTAAAACCAAGTGCGTGAAAAAGACTACGATGTGGTGCTTGTTGAATTCCTTCTTTCACTTTTGAACTATTCATAAATGCCTCCGTATGTACTTATTTCAAAAACACTTGTATTTAAATCTTGAACATAGTATCATAACTCATGATGTATTACAAGGAGGATTTTATGGAATACGTAAGTAGCAGAAATAAAAAAGATATTTTAGAGAGTCATAACGCTGTCATTCATGGTTTAGCGAAAGATGGCGGTCTTTATACTCCGCAAAATATAGACTTCCATTTTAATATTGAAGAGTTGTTGGATCTATCTTATCAACAAATGGCAACAAAGATCATTCATGCTTTTTTGTCTGATTATTCAAAAGAAGAAATTCAAAAATGTGTAAATGCTGCATATGATAATAAATTCAATGATTCGCATATCGTACCACTCACGAAAATAAAAGATGGCTACTTAATGGAACTCTGGCATGGACCAACAAGTGCGTTTAAAGATATTGCCCTTACGCTCCTTCCTCATTTATTAACTTCTGCTTATAAGATGGAACAAAGAAATGACATCATTTCCATCCTGACAGCGACTTCTGGTGATACAGGAAAAGCTGCATTGAGTGGATTTGCGGATGTTGACCACACCGCAATCACTGTCTTCTATCCAGAAGTAGGCGTATCCGCAATTCAAAAGCGTCAAATGCAAACTAGTATTGGAAACAATGTTGAAGTCATTGCGGTAAAAGGAAATTTTGATGATTGTCAAAGAATGGTAAAAGAAGCTACGCAAAATAAAGAAGTCTTATCTTCTTTAAAAAATGTCACAATTTCTTCTGCCAACTCAATCAATGTTGGTAGACTTGTTCCTCAAATCGTCTATTACTATTATTCTTATGTTCAACTTGTCAAAAATAATGAAATCAAATGTGGTGAGAAAGTTAATTTCTCCGTACCTACTGGAAACTTTGGAGATATTCTTGCGGGATATTTAGCTTATTTAACAGGTTTACCAGTCAATCAATTCATTTGTGCTTCCAACTCAAATAATGTATTAACTGATTTTTTAAGAACTGGAAAATATTCTACGCATCGTGATTTTGTCCCTACGATTTCTCCATCTATGGATATTCTAATTTCTAGCAACTTAGAAAGATTATTATTTATGATAAGTGGAAATGATGATAACTTCATTTCCGAAATCATGCAGGCATTAAAAGAAAAAGGAGAATATACAATTCCAGAACAACTTCATCAAAAGATTTCTTCTATCTTTAAAGGATATTGGGTGGATGAAAAAGCTTGTTCCAATACGATACATGATTTATATCAAAATGAACATACATTAATTGATCCTCATACTTCCGTTGGATTAGATGCATATCTCCAATATCAGAAAGAAACAAATGATCCAACAAAAACAATCATCTTATCAACTGCTTCTCCATATAAATTCTGCAAAGATGTTTTACAAGCTGTGAATCAAGAAAATGTTGAAGATGATTTTGAAGCAATGAATCGATTACACGAAGTCACAAATGTCCCTATTCCAAAGAATCTATCTTGTTTAAAGGAAATGCCAATCCGTTTCACAAAATCAATCAACATTGAAGATGGCATGCATGTCATCGCAAAACGCATGGAGGAAATCTCGAAATGATTACAATTCAAACACCAGCCACTAGCGCAAATGTGGGACCAGGATTTGATTGTTTTGGTTTAGCTTTAAACTTATACAATACATTTGAAGTAGAACTCTCTTCTTCAAACTGTTTAGAAAATGTAGAAGATCGTTTTAATAATGAAGACAACTTATTCTTAAAAGCATATCAAAAAGGCTGTCAATCAATCGGTGTCAACGATTCTATTCATGTAATATTTCATACAGAAATCCCAGTATCAAGAGGATTAGGATCTAGTTCTTCATTGATTGTTGGTGGATTATATGCCGCAAGTGCACTACACAATAACGCATTATCAAAAGAACAAATATTTCAACTTGCTTCAGAACTAGAAGGCCATCCAGATAATGTTGCCCCATGTATCTATGGTGGTTTCACGGCATCGTTAAAAATAAACGATAAATTTCTAACACAACTTATTCCATTAGATCCTAGTTGGAAATATACAATTTTCATTCCTGATTTTGAAGTTTCTACGCAGAAAGCACGTTCTATCCTTCCTGAATCATATCCAAGAAGCATTGTCACAAAGAGCACTTCTCACGCAGCACTTCTATTAGAAGCACTTAGAAATGGAAATCTCCCATTATTAAAAATCGTTTCCGAAGATTTCATTCATGAACCATATAGAAAAGAACTCATTCATGAATTTGATACAATCAAATCATATCTTCAAGATTCAGGAGCATTCTTAATTAGTGGATCAGGTTCTACATGTATTTTGATTTCAAAACAACAATTAACCATTGAACAAAAAGATAAGATTCAATCATTAAAACATCATTGGCAAATCAAAGAATTAAATATTGCGGAAAAAGGAGTTCTAATATCATGAAAAAAGATTTTTTGATTGTTTCGAGAAAGATTCTTCCCGATTATTTAGATAAAGTCATATACGCAAGAAACCTATTAGTAAACCATGAAGCTTCTACAATTACAGAAGCTGTACAACTAGCAGGTATTTCTAGAAATACCTTCTATAAATACAAAGATTACGTTTATGAAAGTGCAGAAGATACGATTGAAAGAAAAGCAGTTCTTTCTTTGATTCTAAAAAATGAAAGTGGTGCTTTATCTTCCGTATTAAAAACACTTTCTGATCTAAATACTTCTATCCTTACAATTTCCCAGGCAATTCCAATTGCTGGTAAGGCAAATGTACTTCTCTCTGTTGATATTTCTGAAATGGGATGTGAAGTACAAGAAATGGTAACTACACTAAAGAAATTACAAAACGTAAGAAGTGTGCATTTAGACGCAATCGAGTAAAT
>CAVHRL010000075.1:0-9419 GCA_963638375.1 Lachnospiraceae bacterium | reverse complement strand
TATTTATTATATAAAAAATATCATTTTTAATACTTATTTTCAATGATAAATTATCATTACTGAAAGGGGTTTCAATTATGAACGAAAAATTTATGAACGTCATGTTGACGATTGCTGGTAAGATTGGAAACAATCGTTATCTAGCTGCTATCCGTGATGCTTTTACGGATCTTATGCCAATTATCATTATTGGTTCATTCTGTACTTTATTTGCGAACGTTGTATGTAATACAACAGAAGGATACATGTCTTTGGCTAATGTTCCTGGATTATCTTGGTTAGGAACATTTAAGCCTTTATTCACTGCCGCAAACTATGGAACAATGAATATGATGGCGATTGGTGTCGTTATTCTTTTATCCGCAAAGGTTGCACAAAGTTTTGGAAATAAAGATAGTGTTGTTTCTATTACTGCTTTAGCTTCTTTTATTTCTTTATGTGCTACTTCTGTTACAGCGACTGCTACAGAAAGTGGAGAAGAAGTTATTGTTGCGAATGTACTTTCTTCTGATTATACAAGTGCGAAGGGTCTTTTCGTTGCAATGCTTGTTGGTATTTTTTCAGCTTTGATTTATGTGAAATTAGTTGAATCTAGAAAACTCGAAATTCATATGCCAGATTCAGTTCCACCAAATATTGCTAGATCATTTGCGGTATTATTTCCTGCATTTGTTACAGTATTTATCATCGCTGCAGTTGGATTTGCGTTTGAAGCATTATTGAATGTTACATTATTCCAAGCTATTACAAACTTTATTCAAACACCATTGAAGAATATTTTAACTGGTTTACCTGGATTCTTATTATTGATGTTTATGACAGTTTTATTATGGTTCTTTGGTATTCATGGAACACAAACATTGAAAGCTATTTATGAACCAGTTTTATTAGCTGCATTTGCGGAAAATGAAGCTGCATATATGGCAGGTGAACAAATTCCTAATATTATTACAACACCATTCATGTCTGCGTTTGGTACAGTTACAGGTGCTGGTATCACAGGTGGTTTATTAATTGCGATATTGATTTTCTCTAAACGTGATGATTATCGTTCTATCGCAAAACTTGCAATTCCATGTGGTATCTTCAATATCAATGAGCCAGTTACTTTTGGTTTACCAATCGTTATGAATCCTATCATGGGTATTCCATTCATGATTGCACCAGTTGTTTCTTGTGCGTTTGCTTATTTCATGACTTCTATTGGTTTCTGTGGAAAGATGGTTGTAAATGCACCATGGACAACTCCAGTTGGTTTATTAGGATTTATGGGATCTGGTGGTAGCGTTGGAGCTGTTATCACACAATTATTATGTGTTGTTATTTCATTCTTGATTTACACACCATTTGTATTGATTTCAAATAAACAAGCTGAACAAGGTAAATAAAAATGAATCAAAATACAAAGAAATGCGTTTTTCCAAATCATTTCTTATGGGGTGGAGCAATTGCTGCAAATCAATATGAAGGTGCTTGGCTAGAAGATGGAAAACTTCCAAATGTGACAGATATCGTTGTTGGAATTAATTCTCATGAACCAGGTTTAGTTTGGAATGATAATACTTCAAAATGGGAAATGAAGCTTGATCCAAATAAAGTATATTTATCACATGAAGGTATTGATGGATATCATCGTTATAAAGAAGATTTGAAGCTAATGGCAGATATGGGCTTTAAAAGTTTCCGCACATCTATTTCATGGGGAAGAATATTTCCAAATGGAGATGATGAAGAACCGAATGAAGCTGGATTGAAGTTTTATGATGAAATGTTTGATGAGATGAATCGATTGGGAATGGAACCAGTCATCACTTTATCTCATTATGAGACACCACTTAATTTATTAATTAATTATGGTGGATGGATCAATCCTAAGACAATTGATTTTTGGAAGAAATATGTCACTACAGTTTTTGAAAGATATCAAGGAAAAGTGAAATATTGGTTAACGTTTAATGAAGTAAACAATTTATATCGTAGACCAATGATATCTGCTGGTGTTTTGTCTACAAAACCATTTGATAAAAATGATCCATTACGCATTAGTGAGGAAGAAATGTGGCAATCTTACATGAATATTGTCATTGCGAATGCATGGACTGTTAAAATTGCACATGAAATTGACAAAAACGCTAAAGTTGGTTGCATGTTGACTTGTTCTTCTATCGCAACATATCCATATTCTTGTAATCCTGAAGATGTAATGGGTGCTTATCAACTGCAAAGAATTTCAAATTATTATTTTGGAGATGCATTTTGTTTAGGAATTATTCCGGGATATGTAAAGCGTATTTGGCGCGAAGCAAATGTACAACCAATCTATAAAAAAGAGGATCTTGAATTAATAAAAGAATATACAGTTGATTATTTTGCTTTCTCATATTATCGTTCTGGTACTTATTCTGTAGAAGTAGAAAATGCATATGATACTGGTGGTATCAAGGGTAAGAAAAATCCTTATTTAAAAGAAGAAAGTCCTAAGCCATGGTCTTGGCCAGTGGATCCTGTAGGATTACGTTATGTTTTGAATGTTTTAAGCGATCGATATCATTTACCACTATTTATTGTTGAAAATGGAATTGGACTAGATGAACAACCTGATGAAAATCAAAGAATCAAAGATGATTTTAGAATTAGATATATGAAAGAACATCTTTTACAAGTTAATGAAGCAATCTTAGATGGTGTTGATGTGATGGGATATCTATATTGGGGACCAATTGATATTGTTTCAGCTGGAACAGGTGAAATGAAAAAACGTTATGGTTTTGTTTATGTGGATAGACAAAATGATGGAACAGGTTCTTTAAAAAGATTGAAAAAAGACTCTTATGAGTGGTATCGTGACGTTATAACAAGTAATGGTCAAAGTTTGTTTGGGTGTTAGAAGGTGAAAATAATGAGTGAAAAAAAATTTCCTGATGGGTTCCTTTGGGGTGGAGCTACTGCAGCTAACCAATTCGAAGGTGGCTGGAATGAAGGTGGCAAAGGTTGGTCAGTATCTGACTGTGCAAGAAGTCATTTAGATGTTGATGTTACAAACTACGCTAAACAAAATGAAGTTTTAACAAAAGATGTGGAAGAGGCAATGGCGCATCCAGAAGATCTGAAGCATTATCCAAAAAGACATGGATCTGATTTTTATCATCATTACAAAGAAGATATTGCCTTATTGGGTGAAATGGGATTTAAGACATTCCGTATGTCTATTGCTTGGAGTAGAATCTATCCAAATGGTGATGATGAACAACCAAATGAAGAAGGTTTAAAGTTCTATGATGATGTTTTTGATGAATTAAAGAAATATAACATTGAACCATTGGTTACGATTTCTCACTATGAACCACCACTAAATTTGTGCTTGAAATATGATTGTTGGTATAACAGAAAAACAATTGATTTCTTTATGAATTTTGTGCATACGATCGTAGATCGTTATTCCGATAGAGTGAAGTATTGGTTAACATTCAATGAAGTTGATTCTATGATTCGTCATCCATATACAACAGGTGGATTGATCAAAGATCGTTTTGATGATAAAAATTGGGAAGAAGTCATCTTCCAATCAATGCATCATCAATTTGTTGCCTCTGCTTTAGCTACAAAATATATTCATGAAAAAGATAGTGCGGCAAAAGTTGGTTGTATGCTTACGAAATTAACATATTACCCATATTCTTGTAAGCCAGAAGATCAATTAGAAGCACAACAAAGAATGAGAGCTACGTATTGTTATTCTGATACGCAAGTATTTGGAGTCTATCCTTCTTACTTATTAGCTAGATTTAAAAATCATGGATTGCATATACAAATGACAGATGAAGATTTAGAAATCATGAAAAAATATCCTGTAGATTTTATTTCATTTTCTTACTATTCTTCTTCTTGTGTCGCAAAAGATACAACAGGTCTACAAACGACTGCTGGTAATACAATTACCGCAATTAAAAATCCTTATCTTAAGGCAAGTGAATGGGGCTGGCAATCTGATCCAATTGGTTTAAGAATTTCTTTGGTGGATTTATATGATCGTTATAGAAAACCATTGTTTATTGTTGAAAATGGATTAGGTGAAAAAGAAGAACTTGTAGAAGATGGTAATGGTTCTTACACAGTCAATGATGACGCACATATTGCTTACTACAAAGATCATATGAAGGCAATGTATGATGCAATCGTGGAAGATGGTGTAGAACTATTAGGATATACATCTTGGGCTTGTATAGATTTAGTTTCTGAATCTACAAAACAAATGAGCAAACGTTATGGATTTATTTATGTTGATTGTGATGATGAGGGAAATGGAACATTCAATCGATATAAGAAGAAATCATTCTATTGGTATAAACATATCATTGAAACAAATGGTACAGCACTGTTTGATGAATAATCTTGAATTGGCATCTACTTCAGATGCCTTTTCATTTGTATCTATTTCTATTTTCTTGTATAATTCCTTACATGCGGATATGGCGGAATTGGCAGACGCGCTAGTTTCAGGTTCTAGTGGGAATACCATGCAGGTTCAAGTCCTGTTATCCGCACTTTAAGCACTTCGGTGCTTTTTTTGAGATTTAATTACAAAAATATGGGATATTATGTATGTATTAGATGAGCAAAAACTCATATAATAATGAAACTTAAATGTTTCAAAAAAAGCTAGTGATTCCCACTATGAGAGGAAACAAAAAAAGAAGCGATTCCAGCTTTGAGAGGAAGCGAAAAAAGAAGTGATTCCCACTTTGAGAGGAGACTAAAAAAGAGGCTAGAGAGCAAACTCTAGCTTTATTCTTTTAAAAGGATGTTCTATATGAGTAAACTGATTTTAGTTAAAATAGATTCAGAATATTGCAATTTTTTTAAGGAAGTATGATAAACGAGTACCATATAATTTTGATAGAAAAGAAATATGTCCTTTTGTAGGAATCTTATTCAAAGTTAATGATTTTGAGTATTTTGCACCGTTAACAAGTCCAAAGCCTAAACATAAAACTATGAAAACTACTTTAGATTTCTTTAAGATAGAAAATGGTGCATTAGGAGCAATTAATTTTAACAATATGATTCCTGTTACTAATCATAATCTGATAAAGATTGATTTAGAAAAGGATTGTATAACTAAGTCGGAAGAAAAATATATGAACATGTTAAAAAAGCAATTGTTCTGGCTTAAACGTAATGAAGATAGATTATACAGTAAATCTAAGCGTTTATATGATAAATATATTGATGGTTCATTGAACGAAAATATCGCTAAAAGATGTTGTGATTTTTAAATTGTTAGAAGAAAAATGCAAGGAGTATATTGAAAAACAACAGTTTGTTATTAAAAGTAATGATTAGTATATTTGAATTTCAATATAACAAATTTATTTCAACAAAATCACATTAGATAATTGATTTCGTGGTTAAGCACTTCGGTGCTTTTTTATGTTACTTTCGATAAGTTTGGTTTAAAATATTGATATGTCAGATTTATTTGAATATGGAAATGAAAAAAATAGAAAGAAAGAAGAACCTTTAGCTTCTCGAATGCGTCCAACAACTTTGGATGAAATGGTTGGTCAAAAACATATCATTGGGAAAGATAAGCTATTGTATCGTGCAATCAAGGCGGATAAGATTGGCTCTATTATTTTATATGGTCCTCCTGGGACTGGTAAAACTACATTGGCGAAAGTAATAGCGAATACAACAAGTGCAGATTTTGAACAAATTAATGCGACGACTTCTGGAAAGAAAGATATGGAAAATATTGTTCAAAAGGCACAAGATGATTTTAATGAATATGGAAGAAGAACTATTTTGTTTGTGGATGAGATTCATCGTTTTAATAAGGCACAACAAGATTATTTATTGCCATTTGTTGAAGATGGAACAATTGTATTAATTGGTGCTACAACAGAAAATCCATATTTTGAAGTGAATGGCGCTTTGAGAAGTAGAAGTAGAATATTTGAATTGAAATCTCTATCTAAAGAAGATTTGATAGAATTGATGAATCGTGCAATTCATGATCCAATCAAAGGTATTGGAATGTATGAAATCAACATGGATGAAGATGCAATGGAATTTCTAGCTGAAAGAGCGGATGGAGATGCAAGAACAGTCCTAAATGCATTAGAATTAGCAGTTTTATCAACAGATAAAGAAGAAGATGGTTCTGTTCATATTACTTTACAAGTAGCTGAAGAATGCGTTCAAAAACGAGCAATTCGTTATGATAAAGATGGCGATAATCACTATGATACGATATCTGCGTTTATTAAAAGTATGAGAGGATCTGATCCGGATGCAACGTTGTACTATTTAGCTAGAATGTTGACTGCAGGGGAGGATATTCGCTTTATTGCGAGAAGAATCATGATTGCGGCAAGTGAAGAGTGTGGAATTGCAGATCCTAGAGCACTTGAAGTTGCGGTATCCGCAAGCTTAGCAGTGGAAAGAGTAGGTATGCCTGAAAGCCAAATCATATTAGCGAATGCAGCGTGTTATGTTGCGTGTGCACCAAAATCAAATGCGGCAAGTAATGGTATATTTAAAGCTATGCAAGAAGTACAAGAAACAGGTAATTTACCAATTCCATCTTATTTGAAGGATGCACATTATAGTGGTGCTTCTAAATTAGGACATGGTATTGGATATAAGTATGCGCATGATTATCCAAATCATTATGTACAACAACAATATCTTCCTGATCAAATCAAAGATCATAGATTTTTTGATATGAGTGATGTTGCCTATGAAGGCAAGTTGAAGCGTTATTATGATATGATTGGAAAAACATATAGTAGTGAAAAGAAGAAATAGTGTTAAAATAATGGATGTGAAATAGGAGAGTATGTATGGATTACAATCTTTATGAACCAAAAGCATTTGAAGAGGCGCAGAGTTGTGCAGATGCATTATTAGCTGGAAATTCTGTTGTAATAAATCTTCATAATTTGGATCGCAGTACAGCCCAAAGATTAATTGATTTTTTGACAGGTACTGTATATGCATTACATGGTAAAATTCAAAGAGCTGGTACAAACGTAATTGTCTGTGTTCCAAATGAATCAGATATTTCTGGAACAATTGAACTGTAAAAAATGGAGAGATTCCATTTTTTCTTTTCTGATAAAGAAAATTTATGTATAATACTTTTTGTGTTAGGAGAACACCAATATGCCTGAAAAATTGAATTTATTTACACACAATGGTTTATTCCATGCAGATGATGTTTTTGCCGCCGCAATGCTGTCATTATTAAGTGATGATGTGAATATTGTAAGAGGTGGTGATGATGATATCCCAGAAGATAAGGACCAATGGATCATATTTGATATTGGTGGTGGTGAATTAGACCATCATACAGAAGAATGTAAGTTGAGAAATGAAACGCATCCTGGTACAGATGTTCCATATGCTGCATGTGGTTTGGTTTGGAGAAAATATTATAAAGATATTTTAGAATCCCAAAATTGTCCAGAGAGATATTATGAATCTGTATATAATAAAATTGAAAAATCTTTGGTATTAGGAATTGATGCAAACGATAATGGATTTGATTATGTCATGCATGAAATGGAAGGAATGCCAAATATTACAGATAAACAAAAATCATCCATTCAACATATTTCTCAAACGGAATTTACAATTTCTCAAGTAATCAAAGATTTTAATCCAAGTTGGGAAAGTTCTAGAGATCCTTATGAAGCGTTTATGGATGCAATGTCATTTGCTCAAGATATATTTTTGAATCGATTAGATTCTATTATTGATGCATTGGATGGTAGAGATTACATCTTACAACACATTGATTATTCTGCAGGACATGTTATGTTATTAGAACATTTTGCCCCTTGGCAAGGAGTCGTAACTTCAGAATCAAATACTAATCCAAAAGCAGAGGAACTTTGGTATGTTATTTCGCCAGCTTTAAGAGGTGGATGGAATGTACAATGTGTTTTAGATGATCCGTCTGATAGAACTTCTTATAGACATCCTTTACCAAAAGAGTGGTATGGATTAAGAAAAGAAGATCTTCAAAAAATAAGTGGAGTAGAGGATGCAATATTTTGTCATCCATCAGGTTTTTTAGCAGGTTGTCAAAGTCAAGAAGGTGCGATGAAGATGGCATCTATCGCAATGGATAAAAAAGGAGAATAATATGGTAGAAAGACATAAAGATTATTTTGCGTTTGAAACGATTCGTGATAAAGAACAAAATGTTGTTTGTTATTATGTGACAATGATTGGAACGATTGAAGAAGAAGGCATCGTTCATATTCGTACAGATCTAGGAGAAAATCAAAACCAAAAGATGGCTTTTGGTAGATTGTCTATTTATAACCAAGATAGAAAGATTTCTACACTTTTACGTGAATTAAATTGTAGAGATTATCGTCATGAGTCTAATGGGGAAGGATCCCGTGATATTGTTTCTTTTACCGCAAAAGATTGGAGAGCAGATGAAGTATATGCTTTAGAAGAAGGAGATCGTGTATTGATCCAAGGAAAAGCATATATTAGAGAAAACAATCAAGAAAAGTATCCTGGAAGACAAAATGAAATTTCCATTACAACTTCTGGAGTGTTCCGTTTAGGTAGAGTAAAGAGACAAAGACCCGTTTCAATGAACCAAGGACTTGTACCACAACAATGAGTGACCTAGAAAAGAAGGTGTATGCTGCTTGTATTGGATTAGCTAAAGTTTGTGCTACAAATCCAAAGACAGATGAAACAGATAAACTAATCTTAAAGGCAATGCATTCAAAAGAATTTACGGAATCATTGTTAAATGAAATCCATGAAGAAAAAGATAGAATCGTACCTGGATGTAAGTTTTGCCAATCTAGATGTGGGAATAGTGATGATGCTTTTGTGGAAATGAAAGAAGCTACTTTTATGTATCGAACATTTGAATGTTGTAAACAATCAAATGATGCTGCATTAGTACTAGAAGCATTAGCTAGAATATCCTATCAAATGGATGATTTAGAATATAAAGATATTTATTATAGAATTCAAAAAAGTATAGAAAAACCAGGCTGTTGAATGAAAACCTGGTTTTTTAATTTATTTGGAAAACCACGCAAATACAACTGCATCTTCTCCAGCATAAGTTCCAATGGTAGGTCCAATTTGTATGATTGGTAGATGATCAACTTTTCCTTCATAAAGAACAGAAGAATCTTTGATATATTTATCTAATTTTGTTTGAGAGATACCAGAATATCCTAACGCAATTGGATAATCAAAATTAATACCACCACTCTTATGCACTTGTTCCATTAACATGTTATTTCCACTTTTACTACCTCTAGCTTTTCCTAAGACTACAATCTTTCCATCTTCAATAGAAATCACTGGTTTGATTCCTAGTAATGCTCCTGCAGCATATGCAACAGGTGAAATTCTTCCACCTTTTTTTAAAT
>CAVHRL010000074.1:0-9467 GCA_963638375.1 Lachnospiraceae bacterium | reverse complement strand
ATAGCTTTGTGTTATCTTCATACTAATATTATACCGTATTGAATGTTCCTTTTCCGCAAAATAGGCGCCTAACTTGGCGCTTTTTCGCCGACTAACCCCGCCTAAATCAATAGATTATAGACGGGGAATACGTCGGCTTTTATTCAATTTATATAATATTATTCAACCTTGCTACAACGAACAGTCACACGTGCACCACCGCCAAGTGTACACGTAAATAGTGTTAAATCCCAATCTCCTGATTCCATTTCATCAACGGCAGTAGGAGATAATATTTCAATTCCTTTTACTTGATAAATAAATTGATTGCCATCTATATCTGTAAAATACACTTCATCTCCTTCATTTAAAGTTTTCAGTGATCCAAAATGCGCACTAGAATTATGAGCACAAATTATCATATTATCTAAATAAGCAGATCCTTTATAACGACAAGGAGAAATTTTCATGTTTGGATAACTCCATTCATCTTGAACTGGCAATCTAAATCCAAGAGAAGGAACTTCTATTACACCAATATAAGAATTCCCATCTATTTTTTGAACTGGCATATCCATATATGGATTTATAATATAATCAGGAATAAACATAGAATCATTCGTATAAGAAACATTTCTAATGGAATTATCTAACTCATTCATTGCTAAGCTAGAATTCCTTTTTTCCATCATTGTTTCCCAAAAGTTAAATGTTACTATTGCAAAAGATACTATAATAAGAGCTATTCCTACACTAATCCAAACAGAACCTTTTTTTATTTTATTCACAATTTCCGCCTTTGCGTCGGATAAGTCCGATCGTTATAAATAACAACCCACAAGCAAAAATCACAGGAACAGGCCACCACAACATACCAGTTAAAGGAAGAGTTGTGTCCGATGGTTTTATTGGATCTGATGGTGTTGTAGATGAAATTGTATTTGTTACTGTAAATAAGCCACCATCTTGTGATATGGATTGCGTATAACCTATTACTTTTTCTTCATAAACCAACCAATCATGATCTTCTTCTAAATCTTTCCAAGTATAACGCCAATTATTATCAGCATTTAAAGAAACAGTATCATAGACTTCTCCATCTTTCATAAGATGAATAACAATTTCTTGTGGACGATTACTCTCTTTCCCTAAATCATCCCAAATCTTCAATACTTTACGTGAAGTTAAAACTGGATTTTTCTCAACTGATGATTTTGGATACGAACTAACATCATAAGTCCAAGTATTGTCTACTTGATTGCTTTCTGGCAAAAAAGCTAGATATGGTGTTGCAGAATAACTGTATTCATCTTTTGATATTCGATCACCAACAACTAAGTACAATCCAGGTTTTAATATCATTTGTAGCATTCCATTTGTGTCTGTTTTACCGCTAAAATCAGGAAGAATAGAATCATTCCAAACATAGCTTTTTAATGTTGTAGCTAAGGTTTCCCATTCCTCTTGATTAAGTCCCACAAAATCGATTGGATAACTTGAAAATTTTTCTGTAAGAGTCATTTGAGCATAAGCATCCACATTAGCTATAAGATATACATCAAACTTTGCATCAGAAATTTGTTTTTCTTCATTTTGATAAACAATCGTAAAATTTACATCTTTATCTACATCAATTGCTCCTGCTGCATAAACAGGAATTCCAGTGAACAAAATAGAAATACATATGCATAAAAAGCAATTAACATAGCTAAGTATTTTTTTCATGTGTTTTCCTCCTTCTCTTTTTTGATAAAAGTAAAATATTTATTATTAGTATCAATGCAGGAATTGCTAACATTGGTGCTACTATTATTGGTTCAACTTGTACCGCCTCAGCAGTTATGAAAGTGTTTTGAGCTTTTTCTGTATTAGTTATTCTATGCCCTCGAACTAAAAGTCTATGTGTATTGATTCCATATGGAGTACATGTTACAAGCGTACAATAATCTTTCCCTGGAACAATCTTCAATTCGTCTGTATCATTTGGGTCTACTATCAAGATTTGATCAACTTCGTATGTTAAGACTTCATTCAAGACTCGAATCATGAACGTATCCCCAATCACCAATTTATCTAAATTTGTAAATAACTTAGCACTAGGCAATCCTCGATGCCCAGATAACACGCAATGAGTTCCTTCTCCACCAATAGGTAAACTAGTCCAATCCAAATGACCTATTCCAGACTGAAGAACATAATCATCTGTACCATGATAAATAGGAAGAGATAAATTAATGCTAGGAATCTGAATATACCCCATGATTCCATTCCCATCTACATTTAAAAGCTTTTCATATTTTTCTTCATTAACTTCAGACAATGTGTAACTTTGATAACTATTTGCCAGAGTGGTGTTATATTCATTAGCTTCAGAAAGAATTCTTTCATATTCTTCTTCATTTAGCTTTTCAATACTTTCTACATATGAAACAATAGCTTTAGATTGATGAAGTGTATTTACATAGTTACTTAAAGTTGGATAGAGTAGTAACCCAAGTCCAACTAGAAACATTGCCACAAGCGATACAGTCCCAATATGTTTTTTCATATATTGCTGCCTAGATTATGGTGAGAAATTGCTTCAGACACAACATCTAACTGATAAAATTTTGGAGAATTTGAATTTATCATCTCACTTAACCTCCTGCTATAATCATTTTCTTTGATAGAATTCTGCTAAATTATTAGTACAGCAGAAAAGACAACTTAATGAATTTTTTAATTTTCCATTAAATTCTCTTTTCTGCTGTACCCCGATGTGTTTAAACGAGGCACAACAGAAATTTATTTAATCTTTTATAGGATCAAATTTATACACTATGCTTCGTGACTCACGCGTCTTTTAACAACTAGCAATACACCAGCACCAATAACTAGGATTCCACCGACTACATAGAATAATGTTGTACCCATACCACCAGTAGAAGGTAATTCAGTTCCCGCATTATTTACTACAACCAAACCAGATACATTAGCTGATGCTTCATAAGTTTTTGTTTTATCAGTTTTTTGATCTGTTACTTTACCATTCTCATCAATGTAAGTTGTAATTGTTGTTGTATAAGCTTCTTTCATTACAGCTTCAACAGTCACAGAATCTTTCAATAAGTTATATCCCTTTGGAGCAACTTGTTCAGTTACTGTATATGTTCCTGCTTTAACACCTTTGATTACTAGAAGACCATTTGCATCTGTAGTAAATTGCTTAACAGCACCAGTTGTACCTTCTTCACAGTATTCATATACACCATTTGAACCCTTTGCCCAAATAGTATTACCATCTGCATCCACAACTGAGAACTCAGCGCCTGTTAACACATTTCCTTCTGGATCTACTTTTACAATACCTAAAGCATAAACATAAGTTTTTGTAACTTTTTTGTTATTATCAGGATATTCAGGATTTGGATCTGGATCTGGTGTATCAGTACCCGGTGTCTTTGTATCATATGTAAAATTTGCTGTGTTATCATTTCCTGTTCCAGCTAAAGCAGCAGTATTATTAACTTTTGCACTGTACTTAACTTCAATTACAGAATTAGAACCATATGATTCTTTATAAGGTACTGTCACTTGGAAAGTATTACCGTTTTGCTTGAGAGTATATGCAGTACTTTCGAGTTTTGTACTGTTCACATAAACTTCAATATTTTCTGCTTTATCAAATCCACTAGCTAATGTGTCTGTCAAATAATAATAAGTAACTTGTTTATCACCTACATAAGCTGTTGCATTAATTGCTGCACTGAAGTTTACTACATCACCATAATTAACAGTATTTTCACTAATTTTATTACCATTTTCATCAATAATTACCTTACCTGGCTTATCATCACCATTATCCCAATCAGGCTTTTGGTTTTTATCAATAACTTCTACATTAGGAAGTGTACTATCAATTGTTATAACAGTTCCAACTTCACTAGTAACAAAATAATATCCATATTCTAAGTCTGTAAAAGTGAGTGTAGAATCTGTTGCAATAGAGGTTGTCTTAACAGATAGTAATTCTTTATTCTTATTTAAGAATGAGGAAATATCATCAGCTGTCTTGTTGTCTTTCAAGGATACATTGTACTTTCCTGCTTCGATTGTTTCACTAATCGTAAATGGACTATTGTCAGACTTTAGAGCAGCAAGGAATTTATCAGAATCACCGATTTGTGTATAAGTATAAGCTACATTTGTAGAAGTATCTGTTGTACTATAAGTTAAATCAAATACTTTATACGCATTATATTCCTTTCCAATTGTTGTGTTTTTAATCGTAATTGATCCGTCATTGTTGCCTGCAGCAAACACAGTTGTAGTGCCTATTGCTAAAAGCATAACCAAAGACATTAGTAAACCGAATAATTTTTTTACTTGTTTCATGTTTTTTTCCCTTTCCTTTTTTTAATTTTTTTTTCCGCCTCATAACGGTGAATTTTAATACCCATTACTCCTTACGTATTGAGTATTTATACACTAGCGAAATAGCAATCAAACATATTCCGCACAATGTAAACAATGTTGTGCCCGAACCACCAGTTTCAGGAAGTTCATAGCTTTGTTGATTAATTACATGAATTATCAACATTGGTTTATCGTCAACTTCTTTCAATTCAAGACTAACTAGTCCCTTTAGTTCGTCTGAATTTACTAGTTCTACACTTTGTGTATCTGTATCTAAATCATCTCTAACAACAAAGCGAATTCCAGTAGGAAGCAGTTGATAACCATCTGGAGCATTTGTTTCATTCAACGTATATTCAATATTTGGATGAAACGTAGAATCAAATGTTATAGTTCCATTTTCATCTGTCGAACCATTCAATTCCTCTAATCCATTTTTTATACTAAATGAAACATCCTTAAGAAATTTATCACCTGATTCATTTGTTTTTATAACTTGAATTTGATAAGTATATTCATTTCTAGGATTAATAATTACCCATGAACCATTTTGGTCATTTCCCTTATATCTATAATTTGTTGGATGTGATTCATCAATTTCAAGAACTGTTGAATTTGTTGTATAACACAGTTCTAATGACCAAGAAGAAGTATCACCGGCACTATAATACTTAGGTGTTGAGATTTCCTTTAACACATAACTGCCATACGGAAGATTAATAAATTCACTCGTACTTCCTGCTTCTGTCGTTATGATATAAGGACTACCATCTTTCTTTTGTACTGGAGTCTCACCATCTGATTGAAACAATTCGAATACAGCTCCCGCTAAACTTTTCCCAGTACTACTTTGCTTATTAAATGTGATGTCATACAGCAATCCTCTAATATAAGGAACCGAGAAATTTTGATTATACGAATTTTTCCCCATCCGATAACTTAATGTGGCATATTCGTTAACCGCGTAACTTTCATCATCACCCACTTCACTATTCATATTATTTGCACAGCTATGAAAATCATCCTTATTAACATCTAACTTAACTCGATAAACAAGTTGTGCAACATTTTCTAAATATCCAGTAACAGGATCTGTGTAATTGACGCCCGTCACCTCAGAATTCTCAACTATATTCCATGTAAGAGTTTTGTTTGACTCAGATATGCTACCGTCACAAGCGACCAATCCGTTATAAATAATGTTCTCACCTAACTTATCTTCGACCGAATCTAATGCAATTTCTTCTACTGCATAGAATATATTGTGATTTGCCATTGTATCTAAATCGATAGTGTAACTAAGCGTTCCACCAGACCCACTAGAATCTTGATGCAAGTTAACTTTTGCTGAGGCAATAATTGCTTTATTATTTAAACCATTCAAAATAATATATCCAGTGCAATTTGAAGCATTTGGTGTTGTGCCATTATACCAACCTGTAAATGTATGAACTGTAACACCATTCTTTTGCAAATAAATCGTTGCTTCATAATTTCTTTGGCCTTTACCCGGTTGCAAGATATTACTTTTATTTCCACCAATTTCATTTCTATTAACAAGGCTACCAACATCACTATCTGACCATTTTCCTTGTGTTGTAAGTCCTAATTGAGACTGTGCCAACAGTGAGTCCCATGTCATCTGCTTTGTCATACTTAGATAAACTAAGAACTCATTTTCATTTGCAGTAGATACAACATTTTTTTGTAGGAAAACATCATTTATTCCATCACCATCTGTGTCATAACCAATCTTATTCTCATTTGCATTACCAACAAATTTTTCAGCAACAATTTGCCATTCATTAGCGGTATCAATCGTTCCAATATAATTCGGAGCAGAAGTTAGCATTGTGTTACTTAAAGAAATATCAGATTCATCTTCTTTCTCATCCATTGTTGATATCGTTGCTTCCTGATTCTTTACAGGAATTATTCCGTACCCTAAAATCTTTGAATCATCAATAGAATAATTAACAGCTTGAACACTATTGTTATAATCACCTTCAATAATTGAAAGAGAAGTCTCGTTTTCAGAATTTTTTACTTCAGAAATAATACCAACATGTTCTGCTTTTCCATCTTGATTGTCATCTAAAAATACTAGTTTCCCATTTTCAGGAGTCATAATTGATGCATCAGAGTAAAGCCCGCTTTCAACAAGTTGTTCCATCCATTTTTCAGGACTCGATTCCATAGGATATCCTTGTATTCCAGCATAATGTAAGCAGAATGCTGCAAACATTGCATCCCACTCATCATAAGGATTTCCATACCATGCTCCATAACGTGTATATCCATTTGTTGTTCCATCCTCTGAAACAACATAATTTTTTTCACTTTCTGTATATCCCAACTGACTTTTTGCAATTGCTACTACATCATCTGAAAAATTACCTGTAAGAGATACATTTGAAATAGTTTGTTCCCAAGAATCCTGTGTTTCTAAATCAGCAGTTGTATCAGAATAGCAAGCCAAACTGTGAATGTGTTCTTCTTTTTGACAAATAAGTTTGTCTTCATAGCAAGAGTCTGTGTGTTCATGCACTTGCCCTGATTTTTGACAAGTTAACACATTCTGTGTTTCATAGCATTCTGAACTATGCGTGTGAGCCCCTTCGCCTTCTGTTAACCCACATATATAGGATTCTTCCGTTTGATAACATTCCTCTGTATGCTCATGATTCTCATTACAAATAAGTATTTGATTTTGCTGTATGCAACTATCATCATGAATATGTCCAAGACTTTCTTCTTGTTCACATACCAATACAGATTGCTCTTCATAACAAGAATCAGTATGTTTATGAGAGCTACCTTCTTCCTCATCACAAACCAATTGCTTTTCATAACATGAATCATCATGTTGATGTTCTTCTGAACCACAATATGTATTTTCTTCTAAAGTAAGCGCTGGAAGAATTAACATATAAGTAGTAGAGAACACAGCAAATGCCGCAAGCACAGTTACGATCTTTCTCCAAAATCGCCGTTTATGATTTTGTTCAATAAATTCTCTAGCTTTATGTATTGGATTTTTTTGCATTCTTAACCTCCTTTCTATTCAAGTAAACCAATGCGATTTAATGGCCACACACGAAATAAAACTTTCCCTACGATTTGTTCTTGGGAAACACACCCAATTGACGTATTTCTTGAATCAACAGAAATTGCTCTATGGTCTCCAAGCACAAACACCTTTCCATCAGGAACTTGATACGGTAGAGAAATATTTGTATCACCATAAGCTTTTTCTTCTATATATGATTCCTCTATTTCTTCGCCATCAATAAATACGTTCCCGTCTTCATCGATATCAACCCATTCTCCAGATTCAGCTATTACACGTTTTACAAGAATCTTATTGTTATAATAGAAAGCAATAATATCTCCCGTCTCGAAGCTAGAAGCCTTCACCGTAAATACAATCTCTCCATCAATTAAAGTAGGAGTCATAGATGAACCATAAATTTGAAGAACAGGCATCCAAAGAGTTGCCACTAAAATTGAAATTGCTGATACTACAATTAATATTGCGACTGTACTCCGAAAAGTACGTTTATAGTTGTTCATATATTTCAATCTATTTCGTTCCGCCTGAATTTGTTCCATCGTGGGCAATTCTACAGTTTTGTGTTTCTGCTTTATCTGCTCACTCATTCTTCCTTCTCCGTATTACCAGAAAATTCTTTTCTTGTCTGAATTGTTTCACTTATTTTTTTTTGAAAATCAATCCACAGAGAAGATACTTTTTGCCATGAATCCTCTTCCATTTTTTTTGCTTTTGTCTTGGCATCACGAATGATATTGTCATGCTCATTTTTTGCTTCAAGAATTGTCTGCTCAACTTTGGAATTTGCCGCTTTAACTGAAAGAACATATTGATCCGCTGCCGCTTGCGCAGCTTCTAAAACACCATTTATTTGTATTGCAGCTTCCGAAATGGAACCAGCATTTGCTATAATTAATTCTTTTTTTTCTAATTTATTTTGTAAGTCAGCGCACAAATCTTCTTTTTCTTTTTTTTGTTTCTGAAGTTCATAGATAATTTCAATTAATTCCGAACGACTCAAACGCTTCAGTTCTTTGTCTTCCATATTTAACAAGTAACTCCTTTATTTCCAATCGTTTTAGCAATAGCACCGTAATTTTTTTGCATACTATTTTAAAAGCATAATCAGTTTAGTAGGTAAGTACCAACTTACTACCAACGGATATGCTTTTTTAAGGTTATTTAAAAATTATTTCAAGCAGATTCTAATCTTAACTTTCAATAATTTTGGATTAAAAATAAAACCACTAGTTATTTCGAATTGTGATGTATAACTAGTGATTCTTTCTTTATTTCTAAGGGTTAAAAATATTTGAAGTTAAGATTCAAGAAAATGTTTTTTTAAGATAAATTAGTAAAGCTATACTCCAAAACTTGGGCTAAAAAGATTTTTTTCGAGATAATAATTTATTTTTTTATGTTCTTTTTTTTTCGCATTCACATATAATTCCTCGGCTTTATATTCTAAGGAATCACAGATTTTTTTGTATTGTTTCCAATTTCGATTCTTTACACTTCCATATAAGTTTTTAAGTTCTTTTTCGTGAAGAGCATCTAAATAATCAAATTTCATTTCATACTTCAAATAAAATTCAGATATAACATTTTCAATTTTTTCTAATAATCTTCTGTCTCTAAAAAACAATCCTAAACATTCAATATATGAAATTGCATATTCTTCATCTTCTAAAATTTCACTAATGTTCAATCTAAATATTTCTTTTCCATAAATTTCACATTTAGATAAGTTATTTTCATCTTTATAAACAATGACAGAATATGTTTCATCTACGTGATTCTCTAATGCTGTTAATGCAAGCTCTTTAAAGACCTCCATTACTCTTTGAGAATAGAATGAAGTAATAACGGTTTCGTTTTCTCCGTTCTGATTAATTACTTGTAATGCATATCCGTTTATTTTCTCGCAATGAATATTCTTCTTTCTCATCTTTTTCCCTCCCTTTGTCCTATAAAGTTTTGAAGTCTCTACTTCATACAGCTTTTTTTACATATTATGAAAATTAGTTTTGCAGCTTTATGT
>CAVHRL010000073.1:0-10286 GCA_963638375.1 Lachnospiraceae bacterium | reverse complement strand
GAATATATTACCCCGAATTTCCGCAATAGAAGAAAAAACAAAGATAAAAAATTAATGGGTTTGCATAATTAAATAAATGGTGCATTGGGTCTATATCATTTAAAATAAGTAAGGGTAAAAGTTAATGTTTTTAAATTTTGGAGGTGAGGATTATGACAAAAGAATTACAAACAGTAGTAAATCAAACCAATGTTGATTTAAAAAAACTGACTGCGTATATCCTTAACTCTTATTTGAATTCTGCTTCTGTAGAAGATATGAAGGTCATTTCTTTATTGGATGATCATTTAAGTGTTATTGGAACAGGAAAACAAGAATTTTATAAAACATTAGATGAGTTTTTACAGTCATTTATTATTGATGTGAACCAAAGAGAAAAGATTCATTTCGAATGGAAGAACTTTGTTCAAGAAGAACGAAGATTAGATGATCATCATATTCTAGTATATGGAAAAGTTTTAATACTTGGTGTGTATGAAAGTGAATCGGTCGTTGTGAATATGGATACTCGATTTACGATCTTATATGGAATGGTTGATGGTGTCTGGAAGGTACTACATATTCATCATTCTGTTCCAGATAAAGAACAAATGGAGGATGAAGAATTCCCTCGTACATTAGGAAATCAAATTGAAGAATCAAAATCTGTCTTTAAAGTGCTATCCCGTAACTTTAAGAATGTTTATCTAGTAAATCTGAAGAAGAAAAAAGCGAAGATTTTAAAATTCGAAACGACTTATGTGAAGATTCCGGTCATGAATGAGTATCAAGAATTTCCTTATGATGATTTAATCGTTCCTTGGGTGGATACGCTTGTACATTCAGAGGATCGTGAAATGTTGAAAAAAGCTTTGAGTGTTGAAAATTTAAAAACGCAGCTTTCAGAACATGATGAATATGTTGGGAATTATCGTAGTATCGCAAACGATGAAGTTCGTTATTTTCAATACAACGCAAGTAAAATACCTGATTCTAAAGATATCATTATTTTGGGTTTTCAAAATATTGACGCAATCATTGAAGAACATAAACTTGCTGAAAAGAAAGAACGTGAAAAAGAAGAAGCTCATCAAAAGGAACTGATTGCCGCAAAAGAAAGTGCAGATCGTGCGAATGCCTCAAAGACAGAATTTTTAATGCGTATGTCACATGATATTCGAACACCAATCAATGGCATCATGGGAATGCTAGATATTGAAGATAAGTATTGTGAAGATACAAAGAAGTTAGCTGAATGTAGAGGGAAAATCAGAGAAGCTTCTAATATATTGTTGGATTTGATCAATGAAGTCTTAGATATGAGTAAATTGGAAAGTGGAGAAATCATATTGGATTCTGTTTCCTTTGATTTATTAAATGTTTCCAAAGAAGTATATTACGCAGTCAAAAAACAAGCGGATGATAAAGATGTTACAATCATTCAAGATCAATGTGATGCCAAAGGAATGCGCTTGATTGGTAGTGCAGTACATCTAAAGAGAGTCATGATGAATATTGTTGGTAACGCTGTTAAATACAATAAAGATCATGGAAAAATATATATCACTTGTAGAGTGGTAGATAATGATGGAACAACTGCGAACTTACAATTCAAATGTCAGGATACGGGTATTGGCATGAGTCAAGAGTTTCTAGAACATGTCTTTGAACCTTTTACACAAGAAAATATTTCATCACGTACGAAATACACAGGTACAGGACTTGGTATGTCAATCACCAAAAGTATTGTAGATAAGATGGGTGGAACGATTAGTGTACAAAGCGTCAAAGGCGAAGGAACTACCTTTGAGGTAATGATTCCGTTTAAAATCGATCATTCAACTATATCAACTTTACCAACAGAAGAAAAAGAATATTCCATTCAAGGGATGAATATTCTTCTTGTAGAAGATAATGAATTGAACATGGAAATCGCAAAATTCCTATTAGAAGAAAGAGGCGCAAATGTAATAGAAGCGTGGAATGGTCAAGAAGCTATTGACCAATTTCAAACATTAGATGATATTGATTGTATTTTAATGGATGTGATGATGCCAGTTGTGGATGGTTATTCCGCAACGAAAATAATTCGTACTTCGGATAAATCAAACGCTAAAACGATTCCAATCATCGCAATGACAGCGAATGCTTTTGCGGAAGATAAAGTAATGGCAATGCAAGCTGGAATGAACGCACATATTTCAAAACCGTTGGATGCGAAAAAGGTTATAGAAACGATAGCGCAACTTGTTAAAAAATAGAGGAATTAAAAAACCACCCGTAGGTGGTTAATCAAGTTCTTTGTTTAAAACTTCTAATAATTTCTGTGTATCTAATGGTTTTGATAGATGACCATTCATACCGGATTCAATTGATCTTTTCTCATCTTCTATAAATGCATTGGCACTCATAGCGTAGATAGGTAGACTATGATCTTCTCTATCTAGTGCACGTATTTTTTGTGTTGCTTCTAAACCATTCATGATTGGCATCATGATATCCATGAATATGATGTCATAAGTGAATGGTTTTGTTTGTTGGAATCGTTCGAGTGCTTCTTTTCCGTTAGTGGCAACATCTACATCAATATCATATTGATTAAGAATGATTGAAATGATTTCAGCATTTAAATCATTATCTTCTACAACGAGTACTTTTTTACCTTTGAAGCTTGTTTTGAGAACTGTATTTGTGTTTTCTTGTTCTACACTTTGAGCGATTTCTAAAGTGATATTGAACGTAAATGTAGAACCTTGATTGATTTCAGAAGATACATTGATTTCTCCACCCATCAAATGAATGAGTCTTGAAGTGATGGATAAACCTAAACCAGTTCCAGTAGAAATTGCGTTTTGTGCTCTTTCAAAGGATTCAAAGATACGTTGTTGATCTTCTTTAGAAATGCCATATCCATCATCAATGACTTCAAAGAATAAAACAGATGCATTTTCTTGTTTTGTTTCTTTGATGTTTAACTGAATGTGTCCACCATCTTGTGTGTATTTATTTGCGTTTCCTAATAAGTTGATCAATATCTGTGATAATCGTAATGAATCTCCAATGAAGTTGGTATTTTCAAGTTGTAAGTTGACTTTGAATTCTTGTTTCTTTTCTAAGAATCTTTCATCTAAGATTGGATGTAGATCATCAATGATGCTTGTTAGAGAGAAGGATTCTTGTTTGAGCTCCATCTTACCGGAATCAATCTTTGACATATCTAAAATATCATTGATTAAAGATAACATGTATTGTGAAGATACTTTTACTTTTTCTAAGTATTCTTTTCGTTGTGATTCAGTGATGTTATCTTGTAGGGCGATATTTGTCATACCAATGATTCCGTTCATTGGTGTTCTGATTTCGTGGGACATTCTTGCCAAGAATTCACTCTTTGCTTGGGCAGTAATATCGTGATTCTTTTTGATAGCTTGATTTTGTAAGATAGCAGCGAATTCTGTGAATTCTTTTCTGAGTTCATCATGTAAAAGAATACTTTCATCTGCATTAGAGAATATGATATATCCTACAAATGTTCCATTATCTAATATTGGCATGAATATACCTGTAGTATCAGATGGGATAATGGATAATACACCATTATTTAAAAGATTCTCATTGAGTGGTAATAGTGTATGGTTTTGAATGCGTTGCATGAATTCTTTGAATTCTAATTCAGATACGTGTTTGATACGATCTTGTTTGTTGATTTTCTCTTGTTTCCAAATATAATCTACCGCAATCGATAAATAATCATGATTGAAATTGCAGATGATCATATTATCAATACCATATTTTTCTTGTATCTTCATACACAATACATCTGTTGTAATCGAAAGATCATCAGTATGTGAATATAGATTCAATGCGATTGAAGATAGAGATAGATGAGATAGACCTGCTAAGGAAGCAATTTCATCGGATTTAAATATAACATTTGTAATATCCATTATATTGTTATATTGGATGAATGAGAGATTGTGTTTTCTAGCGTAGTCTCTAGCAGCACATACTTGTGCGACCATATCATCAATGGATGTATTTTTGTTCGCAATTGTATATGTCGTTGTGAAAGAGAATAGGGATGAGTTTGAGATGTTTGTAAAGTTTTGTTCGATGTTTTTGAGTTTTGAAAGAAGTTCTTTTTTAGAACAATCATGTACCCAAATGAGGATCCTGTCAGGACCTGAACGAATATAGATCGTATCGTTTAATTCAAATTCTGATGTAATGAAATGTGATAGTTTTTCTAATAGAATATCACCAAAGCATAGACCATAGGATGCATTGATAGTATGGAAGTTATTGATATCAAATAATACTAGAAAACCATCTTGTGAGATGTTTCTGAGTTCTGTTAACATTTCAATACCTGGTAGATATTTATAGAAACTTGTTGTGGAATCTAATAATTCATCTCTTCCTTTTTTGAGTTCTAATAGTTTTTGTTCATTGATATCACGTAGAGAACCAACAACTTTATTACCAATTGTTTTACCTGTTAATCTACAGAAGTGATATGGAGATTCAAGTGTTTCTTTGAATCGTACTTCTAATGTGAATGAAGAATAATTGGATTGAAGATATGTGAATACACGTTTTCTATCAGATGGATGTACAAGTTGAATATAAGATTCATCATTTGATAAATATGTTTGTCTAGAACCATTTCGATGTGTGATATAAAGTGTATGTGTATCAATTTCATACGTAAAGAAAATGTCATTTGTGCTAGATATCGCAATTCGTAGTCTTTCTTTTTCTTCGGATAGTTGTTCTTTTTGATTGTGTTCGATCTTAGAGAGTTTATAAATGACTTTGTGTAAGTTATCTAATTCTTTGATGTCAGATTGTTTGTATTGTTCTAGACCACTTAAACCACCACGGATAGATGCCATCAATTGATTGAATGGAATAGAAATAATACGATAAACAATCAAAGCAATGATCAAAGATAATAATACATTTCCTAATATGACTAAGATGATCGTGCGATTGAGAGTCGTACTTAAACCAAAGATAGAGGATTGATCGACAAGTCCTATGAGTACCCAATTGGTATCGTTATATGGCACATTGGAATAATAGATATTCAGAGGAGAAGTAACTGCGTATACTTTTTGAGTGCCTAATAATAATCCATCTACTAGATATAAATCATCATATTCTTGTTTTGTTAGATGGAGGTTTTTGATTTCTTCTGCGCGATAGTAAAGTGTTCCATTACCACATAGTGTCGTATAGGAACCATCTTCATTTTGAATGGCTAAAATATAACCATTATTATCTCCTGGTAAATCACTATCGGAAAAGAATGAATTGAGATAACTGACACTAATTTCTACACCATATACACCAATGACTTTATCATCATATACAAATGGAAGTGAATAGGTAATCATTTGGTGATCATCAATGTAGGAATCTTCTAATATGAATGGTTTAGACCAGTATCCTAGTTTATTGGTATTTGTTGTATTTTTAGCGACACTGATTGGTTGATAGAAGAAATCATCACAGCTTTGTATGTCTTTTCCTTTGAAGTTGAATTGTGTAGACCACGCACTATCTAAAGCGATATTATTTGTTTGTGCGAGTTCTTTGTTTCCTCTTTCTAATAATAGATCTGCATTAGAAGTGGTGATGATTTGGGGATCGGAATCTCTGAGGAAGAATCCGTTATAGGATGATGCTTGTTGAATGGAATCATTGTTACATAGGACAAGGAATGTTCCATTTGCGGAATTTGTTTGTGTTGCATTGAGGAATGTGGAATAGACATTATTTAAGTATATATTTTGATATTCTGTTGAAGATAAGAATGTGTTTGTATCGATGTTATATTCATTTAATAGTTGTTCATATTGGCTTTCTAGTGTTTGTGAGCATGATGAAATGGATGTCCATTCTGATGTCATTTTATTGACTAATGTATTAGTGTGTAATTCGACATTATGGACATCACTTTCTATTTGATTGTTTTCTAGAGTTGATTTTACATTCAGTGTATGTAATATGAACAAAGGTAATGTGCCTTGTATCAAAGCTAATAGTAATAATGGTAATACAATGAGTGTAACAATCGATACTTTCTTTCTTTTCTTCATAGTTTTTCTTTCAATGATTTAGAGAATTGTGTATACCACTTTTCAAAAGATTCTTCACTTGTATAAGATTTTAATACTTCTTCTCTATCTTTGCCACTTTCTACTAATGCATCTATTTCAGCTTTATCTGCGATGGCTTGATCAGATAAACTAGAATCTAATACTTTTCTAGCATCTGCACCATTTTCAAATGGTTTTGTTGTATAACCAGATGTTAATAGAGAACCATCTTCTATGACATATTCAATGACATCTTCAGTTTTTTGTTGGACATCTAAATCATTTTCATTGATTACAGAATAAAATGTATCAGTATCAAATGCATCTTTCTTAACAGGTAAATAAGCACTTTCACTAGAAAAATAAATATTATTTTCTGCTTCTGTAAACCATTTTAAGAATACACAAGATGCATAAGATTCTTTCTCACTTTTCTTTGTGACAACCATACCTGCACCTTGTTGAACGACAACCTTTGTACTATCTTCAAATGTTGGTGCTGGTAATATAACATATTCAATTTCTTTAGATTCGGTATTATTTTCTACAGTATCTGGAAAATAAACAGCTGAACTAGAAGAACCAGTATACGCTAGAATATCTCCTGTTTTAACATCATCAGAACGGAATTTACCTACAGATGTGAAATATCCTTTTACATATGGAACATAATAACAATCCCATAGCTTTTTGATATTATCTTTGTTGATGTTTAATGTGACATTACCATCTTCATCTACTTCAAATATTTCTGTACCTAATTGTTTCATTCCAATGATGAAGTAATTAGACATAGAGTCTCTACCATAGAATGCTTTACCATTAGAGTATTCATAGTATTTTTCACTAACATCAATGATTCCTTCAATTGTTTTTAAATCGTTGTATGAAATATTATATGCATTCGCAAATTCTTCAAAATCAGTTTTATTGATCATAAATATTTCTGTACTTTTCGCAATTGGAAACAAATATAAATGATCATCATTATTGATATATCCTTCTTGAATAAATGAATCTACATATTCATTTAATTCATCTTCACTAAAATACGCTTTCAAATCAACTAATTCTGTATTCTTTTGAATAGAATAAGCTGTATCAGCATATGTACTAAAGATATTAGGGAGTTCATCTGCACCTACTTCTTTATTACATGAAGCAAGTACAGCACTTTCTAAATCAGAGATAGAACCTTGTGAGTATCCTTCTACTACGATACCTTCTTCTTTACCAACAGTATTATTAAATTCTTGACATAGATCATCAAAGGCTGCTTGAGAAGCTCCATTATAGTAGTGCCATACAGTTAAATGAATTGGATTATTTGGATCTAAAGTAATACTAGATGTAGTAGAACAACCAATACTACTAATCATGATCCCTAGAATCAATAATAGTTTTTTCATACATCATTACCCCTATGTTCATTATTATATAGAAACCAAACAAAGCTTTCATCTTATTTTTTTAGCAATTTTATCATTTTCTTCAATTTATAACCTCAAAATAACCGTAGATATTTACTATATAACTGTGTCAAGGTAATAGGGGCCTTGTATAAAGATAGGAGGAGACAAATATGGAGAGAACGATAAATAAGTTAACAAAACTTGTATTGTCATTCTTAATGGTCATCACTTGTGTGAACATCTCTAGCATTAGAGCTGAAGATGGCGAAGGCACAGAAGATTACTCAGCGTCTAATGTGGTTGAACAACAACCAAGTGAAGAACCAACTGCTAGTGCAGATGAAACATCTACACCAACAGAAGAAACAACACCAACTCCAGAAGTAACAGAAACACCTGCTACAGAAGGGGAAGGAGAATCACAACCTCAGCAAACAGAAGGAGAAAAAGAAGAAGTTACTGAACCAACAGAAACTGAAACTCCTGTAGAAGAAAACAAGGCTGAAGTAAATGAATCTAATGAAGAAACTAATACTGTTGAAGAAGAAACAGCTAGTGAGAGCAAAGACTATTCAGATAGTATTAAATTCGATCAAGATACAGATGTTACATATAATGAAGACAACACTGTAGCAACTGTAACAATGACATTAGATACAGAAGACGAAGTTTACTTAGACTTTGAAAATGCTGAAGAAGCTATTGAAAACGATAATAGAGTCACTATTGATGAAGAAAAGACTACTCTTGATCAAAAGACATGGGTATTCGATATCAATGAAAATGGTGAATATACATTCAAGGCTATCGCAGTAGACAATGAATCAATGGAAACAGTAGGTTCCAAGGAAATCAAAGTTACTGTTGATGGAATTGAAGAAAAAGTAGAAGAAACAGCAGAACCAACAGAAACACCTGATTCTGAAGAAGAAAAGTCAGAAAGTCTTATTGATAAAGTTAAGGATTTCTTTAATTTAGATAACAATGCACAGACTGCAGACGAAACTTCTGCTGAAGAACAATTACAAGAATTTTATGTAACTGCAAGAAATACACAAATCGCAGTTAATGAGACAACAACTGTTACAGCTCATTTTGTTCCAACAAATTTTTCTAATAAAAATGTTACTTGGACAACTGGTGCTACAACAGATACAGGAGAAGCAACTGTTGATGAAAATGGTAAAGTAACTCCTGTTAGTGCGGGTACTGTTACTGTAAAGGCGACTTCTGTAGCAGATCCAACATTTACAGATTCTGTAGTTATTACAATTGAAGGAATCAAGGTTAAGGAAGTTCAGATTACTGGTTATACAGAACAGTATATGTTAACTGACAAAACTGTTCAATTGGGAACTACAATTACTCCAGCTGATGCTGAAAGCACAATCACTTGGAGTTCAAGTGATGAGTCAATCGCAACAGTTGATAAAAATGGAAAAGTAACAACTAAAAAACAAGGTACAGTTACTATTAGAGCAACAAGTAATCCTTCTGAAACATATGCAGAACAAACAATCGTTGTTTATTCTTCTGAACCAAAGAAACAAACAGTTCAAACTTGGGTTACAAACCAATCTCAAGGAGTGACTTACAAAATTAATCTTCCTGCAGATGGTACTGAAGTGTATCCAAGTGCTGTTTGTCAAGATACAACAACTTCAAGTAGAAATTTAATTTCAACTGGTGAATATAGAGTTGGTAATTTCTCTAGTGGTAGTGATTGGTCAACAATTAAAGCAAATGCGACAGTTCAAGCATTGAGATATTATAACAAAAAAGTTCAATATAAATTGACATGGTCTTCAAGTTGGGAAGATTTAGGAAGTAAGAATATTTATGATTTTAGTTTAATTAAATATGAACCTTCTAAATCAACAGATACGGATATCAAGGTTACAATTGCTGACTGGCCATATGGTGCGGACGAATGTACAAGTGAAACAAATAATACACTTCGTATTCTAGTTAATAATGAAAGTACAAATGAATATGATTCTGGTTTGATGAGATATAGCCAGAACCAAACAAAATCATTAGGAAAGATTAATTTCAATTGTAATGGATCAAAATATGAAGTTAGTAAGGTAACTGTATATAAATCAACAGCTAGCTCAGGATATGATAAAGATTATGGTACTGTAATTAATACTTATGAAAAAGGAAGTATTCCTTCTGATATTAGCGTTCAATTTGGATACCAGACAGAAAACCACTATACGGTAGTAGCAGAAGTAACGCCAAAAAATATTAGTGTAGTTTATACATCTGAAGAAGGAACAGAAAATATGCCTGAACAATCTTCAGTTCAAAGTACTGCTAAAGTTAACGTTTCTGAAACAGTTCCAACTAGAGAAGGCTATATCTTTACAGGTTGGGCATTAGTTGATGGATCAAGCACTACATTATATCAAGGTGGAGATGAATTCGATGTTCCAACTGCTTCATTAGCAAGTGGTACAGTAACATTAGAAGCACATTGGGTATCCACTTCTGAACAAATTAACTATAAAGTTAATGATGAAAAGATGGGCTATGTAACAAGAACATATGACCGTGTTAAGGATGGTAAGTCTGCAGTAGGTTCTACAGCAGTAGCTAAGAAAGGTTATAAGTTTGTACAATGGCAAAATAGTAAAGGTAAGAAAGTTTCAACAAGCGAAACTTATGTGCCAAAAAGTAATGATCCTGAAACTTATACTGCAGTATTCGCTGCAAAAGAAGGTAAAGCAGGATATAACCTAGTTGTTGAAGGTGCAAGCTGGTCTGAAGGTACTCCTCAAGATTTAGT
>CAVHRL010000072.1:0-10430 GCA_963638375.1 Lachnospiraceae bacterium | reverse complement strand
AGTTTGAGGAAGCTGAGAAGAAAGCTACCGAACAAGGTATGAAAAAAGGCTTAGAAAAAGGCATGGCAAAAGGTATCGAAAAAGGTATCGAAAAAGGTATCGAAAAAGGTATCGAACAACGTAATTTAGAGTTAGCGAAACAAATGCTTAATAAGAATTATCCAATTGATGAAATTCAAACTCTTACAGGATTATCGAAAGAGATAATTAAAAAGTTGATTTGAAGTATATGAAAAAGATGCTGTATTGTTACAACATCTTTTTGTATAGATTTGGATAAAGATATTCAAGAAATACTGGTACGACTCTTTCCCAATCTTTCTCACAATGTCTACCTCCTGGTGTTAAATGAGGGTAGGTAGAACATCCTGCTTCATTATACATATGGTTCATATTTAACATCATTTCCATTGCGTCAATGAATAGTCTTTTCCCATGTACTTCTTGTGATCCTTGATCAATATAGATACGAGTTTCGTGATGGAAAGTTGTTGAGCGTATAAGTTTGGATAAATCTTCATAACAGAAATGGGTAGAAGGTGATACGCAAGCAGCTTTAGAAAATATATCATTATACTTACAAATCATATATTCACTCATTAACCCACCCATAGAGCTTCCGCCAATTCCAACATGTTTACGATCTGAATGAACATGGTATTTTTTTTCTATCATTGGTTTTAATTTTTTAACAAACCATTCAGCTGTTTTCTGACCGGCTGGAGTTATACTAGGTAATGGTTCTAATTCTGTAATGACTGGTTTAAATGGACAATATTCTGCTAGTCTACGGTTGCCAGAATGATTACAATCTACACCTACTACCACTAGGTCAATATTTACATCATCTAAATATTTCTTCATTCCCCATGATTTTCCATACGTTGCATAATCATCATAGAAAATATTATGACCATCAAACATGTACAAAACATCATATTTCTTTTTTGATTTTTGGTAACTCTCTGGCAAATACACCCAAATATTTCTTGGAGATTGTGTAAAAGGCTTGATAGAAAGTTTAAATTCTTCTACTTTTCCCATGGCGCTTTCCCCATCCACAGAATATGACTTTCTTTTCCTTGTAGGATTCTTTTAATATTTGCGGAATGTCTATATGTAATAAATAAACTTAATAATAAAATGGAAATTGGAACAAGAATATCATGGATAGAATTCATGAAATATAGAATTAATGTAGTGATTCCTGTTAACCAAATTGCACACATACTAGAAAGAGATACCATTCTAGAAAAGAATAAAAGAATAAAGAAACTAAGAATTGGAAGAATGAATGTAATCAACCAATTGTGAGTAATGAACAACGTGATTCCTAAAAAGAAACCATATGTTGTGGCGACTGCTTTTCCTCCTTTGAAGCCCGCAAAACAAGGAAAACAATGTCCAATACAACAAGCGAGTCCCGCATAGATTTCACATCCTGGTGCAATCCAATGTGCTACACACATAGAAATAAATCCTTTTAGTGCATCTAATGCGATAACTAAAACACCAATTGGTTTTCCTAAAACTCTACCAGCATTTGTTCCACCAGCGTTTCCACTGCCTTCTTTTCTTATATCTTTATGAAAAAACACCTTGCCAATGACTAACCCCCAAGGGATTGAGCCAAATAGGTATGAAAATACGATTGCGAATAAAATCTTCATTTGTAGTACCTCACGATGTACATTCTAACATAAATAATGAACAGATATCGAATCCATTTGGAAACAGTGAGAAAATAAATAATTTTTGTTATAATAATTCAGTTATAGAAGGGAGCAAACATGGCAATTCAATACGATGATAGTAGTATTCAAATTTTAGAAGGATTAGAACCAGTTAGAAAGCGACCTGGTATGTATATAGGGTCTACAGATTCTCATGGTTTACATCATTTAATATGGGAAATTGTAGATAATGCGGTAGATGAAGCTTTAAATGGTTTTGGTAAAAAAATTACAATTGCTTTAGAAGAAGATGGAAGTGTGACAGTTAGTGATCATGGTAGAGGAATGCCTATTGGTAAACATGCTTCTGGAAAAAATACATTAGAAGTTATTTTTACTGTGTTACATGCTGGTGGTAAATTCACAAGCCAAGGTGGATACAAAACTGCTGGTGGTTTACATGGTGTAGGTGCATCCGTTGTAAATGCATTAAGTGAATGGTTGACAGTAGAAGTTGCACACGATGGTCAACTTGTTCGTATGTCTTTTAAAGATGGTGGAAAAAAGATTTCTAAGTTAGAACATTTAGGTAAAACAAATAAAACAGGATCAACAGTGCGTTTTAAACCTGATCCTACGATTTTTCAAACAACTGAATTTAAATTTGATTTGGTTGCGGAACGTGCCAGAGAAGAAGCGTTCTTATTAAGCGGAATTGAATTTGATGTCATTGATCGTAGAAATAAAAAAGAAGTAGAAGAAAAGTATTTATATGATGATGGTATTACAGCTTTTGTAAATTATTTGAATGAAGATCGTACACCGCTTATGCAACCAGTGAAGTTTTCTGGTGATGCATTAGGAATTCATGTGGAAGTTGCTTTTCAATATACAGACGATTATCAAGAAAATACTTATTCTTTTGTTAACTTAGTTCGTACAAGTGATGGTGGTACGCATGAAGTTGGTTTTAAAGGTGCGTTTACGAAAGCCATCAATGACTACGCAAGAAAAACAGGCTTATTAAAGGAAAAAGACAAGAATCTAGAAGGTAATGATGTCCGTGAAGGATTAACAACGATCTTATCTGTATCTGTGCCTGAAGAAGTATTACAATTTGAAGGACAAACAAAAGGTAAATTAGGTTCTCCGCAAGCAAAACCTGCAGTAGAACAAGTTGTCGGTGATCAAATTACATATTGGTTAACAGAAAATAAAACACAATCTGATATGTTGATTCGTAAGATGCAGAAGGCGATGTTAGCACGTATTGCAGCTCGTAAGGCTAGGGATGAAGCAAGACGTGGAAAAAAAGTTGGGAAAGGTGAAAGAGTTCTTTCTGGTAAACTTGCACCTGCTCGTACAAAAGATTCACGTATTAAAGAGCTATTCTTAGTCGAGGGTGATTCAGCCGGTGGCTCCGCAAAACAAGGAAGAGATTCTGTTTATCAAGCAATTCTTCCTTTAAGAGGTAAAGTTTTAAATACAGAAAAATGTTCTTTGGCTGATATTGAAAAGAATGAAGAATTAAATACATTGATTTATACGATTGGTGCTGGTGTTGGTCCTGACTTTGATTATGAAGATTCAAACTATAATAAAGTTATCATCATGACCGATGCCGATGATGATGGAAGTCATATTCAAATTTTATTATTAACATTCTTCTATCGTTACATGAGACCATTGTTAGAACATGGAATGGTTTATATTGCTTTACCACCATTATTCCGTGTTCAAAAAGGAAAGAATGTAGAATATTGTTATTCAAATGAAGAATTAGATCAATTAAGAAAAAAATATGGAAAATGTGAAATCCAAAGATACAAAGGTCTTGGTGAAATGAACGCAACACAATTGTGGGATACAACTATGGATCCAGAACATCGTACTTTGATTCAAGTGAATATTGAAGATGGTGTAAAAGCAGAAAGAAGAGTTTCTACTTTAATGGGTGATAAAGCAGAAAGAAGAAGAAAATGGATTGAAGAAAATATTCATTTTACTTTAGAAGATGATTATAAGTTGGAGGGGTGATAACGTGGCAAAGAAAAAACAATTTGAAGATAAAACACATTACATTCCTGAACGCTTAGAAGATATAATGGGTGAAGGTTTTGGAAGATACGCAAAATACATCATTCAAGAAAGAGCTTTACCAGATGCACGTGATGGGTTGAAACCTGTACAAAGAAGAATTCTTTATGCAATGTATCATGACGGAAACACATGGGACCATCCATATCGTAAATCCGCCAAAACTGTTGGTTTAGTAATTGGTAATTATCATCCTCATGGTGACACTTCTGTATATGATGCTATGATTCGTATGTCACAAGATTGGAAGGTTAGACTTCCTTTGATTGATGTACATGGAAATAATGGTTCTATTGATGATGATCCAGCTGCTGCGATGCGTTATACAGAAGCTAGACTAGCGAAAGTAACTGAAGTCATGGAAGATGATCTTGATAAAGATACAGTTGAAATGGCACCTAACTTTGATGATACGGAAAATGAACCAACAGTATTACCTGTTCCTTTCCCTGTTATGTTAGTTAATGGAGCAACGGGTATTGCGGCAGGTTATGCGACAAATATGCCACCACATAACATGAATGAAACTGTTGATGCAGCGATATATCGTATTCAAAATCCAGAATGTTCTTTAAGTGAATTGATGGAAATTATTCCTGGACCTGATTTTCCAACAGGTGGAATCGTACAAGGCGAAAAAGGTATTCGTGATGCATTTGAAACAGGAAAAGGTAGAATTGTTGTTCGCGCAAAGTGTGAAATTGAAGAAACAAGAACGATTCAACAAATCGTCATAACAGAAATTCCATACGAAGTTATTAAAGGGCAGCTTGTAAAGAAAATGGATGAAATTCGCTTGTCTAAAGAAATTGATGGTATCTTAGATGTACGTGATGAATCAGATCGTAATGGATTAAGAATTGTTGTTGATGTAAAAAAAGAATCAGATGCGAATTTAATCTTAAATTATTTATATAAAAATACAGATTTACAAATCTATTACAACTATAACAATGTAACGATCATCGATCAAAGACCTGTTCAAGTTGGCTTATGTGGTTTATTAGATGCATTTATTGAGTTTAGAAAAGATGTCGTTTTAAGAAGAAGTCAATATGAGCTTAATAAGATGGAAAAGCGAACACATATCATTGAGGGTTTAATGAAAGCTGTGTCTATTTTAGATGAAGTGATTCGTATTATTCGTGCTTCAAAAGATAAAGCAGATTCTAAACAAAACTTAATGAGTGAATATGGTTTTGATGAACCACAAGCCGAAGCTATTGTTTCGATGCGTTTATATCGTTTGAGTAATACTGATATTCAAATATTAAGAAATGAATTTGCGGAACTTGTAAACAAAATTGAAGAGACAAAAGCTATCATCGAAAATGAGAATGTTCTTAAATCTGTTATCATCAAAGAATTACGAGATGTAAAGAATGAATATGGTGATGAAAGAAGAACTAAGATTGAAGCTGAAGTTCAAGATATCGTGATTGATAAAGCTGCAATGGTAACAAGTGAAAAGGTCGTTATTACAGTCAGCAGAGATGGATACTTGAAACGTGTTTCTTTACGATCATTTAACGCGAGTGATGCACAAACTGGTTTGAAGAATGGCGATGTATTAATTGGTACATTGGAATGTGATACTTTGGATACCTTATTATTATTCACTTCTAAAGGTAATTATGCTTCTGTTCCTGTATGGCAAATAGAAGAATCAAAATGGAAAGATGTTGGAATGCATCTGAATAAGATGGTTCGTATTGATGGCGATGATAAGATCATTAACGCAATTATCATTAAAGACTTTAATACGTATGCTTGGATTATTACATTATCTTCTAACGGACAAGTAAAGAAGACACCAGTTTCAAATTGGAAAGTTGATCGTAATTCAAAAGTTATGACTGCGATGAATATTCCTAGAGGAGCATCTATGATCAATGCATTTGTTGCGTATTATGATCAACAAATCGTATTTCTCAGTAAAGATGGTAACTCTTATCGATGTGGAATGGATCAGATTCCATCGACTGGAGTAAAGAGCAAAGGTGTTAAGGCAATGAATCTATCCAAAGGAGATGAAGTTGTTAGCGCTTGTGCAATCAATCATGATGTTCCTGCGATTCTTTACTTATCATCCATTGGTGCTTGTAAGAGAATTCATTTAGAAGAAGTTGTCGAAGGTAATCGACCTATGAAGGGTAATTTGATTTGTAAGAAATTAAAAACAAATCCTTCTTTATTAAGATATGTCATTGGGGTTACTCCAGGAGATAGCTTAATGATTGTAGATTCTTCAGAACATCAATTACGTGCAAGTGATGTACCATTTAAGGCAAGAGATACTGGTTTTTCTCAACCTCTTGAATTAGAAGATACTTGGGATATCATTAAAGGAATTGAAGAATGTCGCATTATTGATATTCCACAAGATGCGGATAATGAAGTGCATGAAGATATAGAAAAGATTTCACTATTTTGAGGAAAAAGATGATAAAAAAATGTAAAGGTTGTGGAGCGATACTCCAAAATGAAGACTCAAAAGCACCAGGATATTCACCAAAAGAAAATAGTGAATATTGCCAAAGATGTTTTCGATTAATTCATTATGATGATTTGACAGTATCTATGCGCAAAGGAATTGATCCTGAAGCTGTTATGAACAAGATTGCTCAAACAGATGCATTGATACTATGGGTCGTTGATTTATTCGATTTTGAAGCAGGAATGATACCTGGTTTAAATAGACATTTAATTGGAAAAGATATTGTATTAGTTTGTACAAAACGAGATATTCTTCCAGATACGCTTTCTGAAGAAAAAATCGCGAGATTTGTATTTTCTAGATTAAAAGAAATGGGGATTTCAATTAAAACACTTATTTTAACAAGTAAGCTTGAAAGAATGGGTGTAGAAGAAGTTAAAGATGCGGTTAATCTATATCGTAAAAATAGAGATGTTATTGTTATGGGAAAAGCAAATTCTGGTAAGAGTACTTTACTAAATAATTTGTTAGGTTCTAATACTTTAACGATGTCTAGATACCCAGGAACAACAATTGATTTTAATGAATTGGTTATTGATGGAATTACTTATATAGATACACCGGGTATTGAGATATCAAATAGTTTATTAATGGAAGTAGAGGAGAATGATTTGAAACAAATTCTTCCTGCACGCACATTAAAACCACAAGTTTATCAAGTTCGTTTTGATCAATCTTTTGCGATTGGTGGACTTGTACGCTTAGATTTATTTGGATGTGATCATGCATCTTGTGTATTTTATTTGTCAGATAGTTTAAAGATTCATCGTGGAAAAGTTAGTGGTGCGGATGAATTGTGGAAAAAACACTATGGTTCATTATTTGTTCCAACTGCACATACAAAACCAACAAAGAAATATTCCATTCATAAAGATATGGATAAAATGGATATCGTTATTGATGGATTAGGTTGGGCGTGTGTACATGGGCAAATGAGCAGTGTTACAATTTATGTACCAGAGAATGTGAATGTTACATTCAGAAAGGCAATGTTATAAATGTTAACTGGAAAACAAAAGAGATATTTAAGAGCGTTAGCTACAGAAGAAAAAACAATTTTTCAAATTGGAAAAGATGGTTTGAGTGATAACTTGATTGAACAAGTTGATCACGCAATTGATGCTAGAGAACTAATTAAGATTTCTGTATTAAAGAATAGTTCTGTAGATATTAAAGAAACAGGATTTGATTTAGCAAGATTTACAAATAGTGAATTGGTACAAGTGATTGGAAGAACAATTGTTTTATATCGACCATCTAGAGATCCTAAGATTTTATTGCCATGAAAATCATACAAGGAGCCTTTGATCCCATTACACAAGAAGAGCTAGAATATCTTCTGAAATATCGCAAAGAAAATCAAATTAAAACATTATATGTTAGTGTAACAGATGAAGGTGTTTTATCTAAGAAACAAAGATATGAACTATTAAAAAGAAGTTTTCAACCATATAAACATTTACGTATTTATGAAGGAAAAAAGCAAACAGAAAACTTACCATCTATTTATTTAGATGCAGAAAAGAAAGTAAGATGTGGTAGCTTCTTTCTAGCAAGCCATGGTATTAAAAAGATGTTGAATGAACATGGATATTACTATGAAGAAATCGCTAAACATCTTTGTAATGAGCATCGCTATCTACACTCTATTTCTGTTGCGAAAACAGCTATGAAATTAGCTGAGATGCATCACTTAGATTCTAATAAAGCATATCGAATGGGTTTGTTACATGATATTACGAAAAGATGGACGGATGAACAAGGAGAACGACTTTTAAATATCTATCAAAAAGAATGTTTGAAATATCATCCTAAAGTATGGCATAGTTTTACAGCTCCAATCTTTATTCAAAAAAATCTTTGTCTTTGTGATAAAACGATTTATAATGCGATATGGCATCATACATTAGGAGATGGCAACTCTGATTATGATCATATTTTATACATAGCTGATAAGATAGAACCATTAAGAGGGTATGATACAACGAAAGAATGGGAGCTTTCTAGAATCAGTTTAAAACAAGCAGCACATTATGTGTTAGAACAATCAAATGCATATAGAAATAAAATGGAGAAAAAATAGTGGATTTATTAGAAATTGTAATTCGAACATTAGATGAGAAACAAGCAGAAGATATCGTTTCAATTGATATGAGAAGTGTAACACCATATACAGATTACTTTGTGGTATGTACAGCTAGAAATGTAAGACATGGTGCTTCACTTGCGGAATTTGTTGAACAAGAAGCAGAAAAAAATGGCTATACTGTACGCACACGAGAAGGTGAAAGAGATAGCCAATGGATTTTATTAGATTGTAATGAAGTGGTTGTTCATATCTTTACAGAAGATACTCGTAATACGTATCGTTTAGAAAGTTTATGGGCAGATCTACCTCAAAAGACGCATGAATCAAAATTTAATGCAGTCGTTATTTGACCTATTCTGTTATTCCATTTAATTTAAGCCATTCTTCAACATCAGTTGTTGTGATGGCTTTTTCATTTGTCCATTCTAACTTATTATTGATAATGATTTCTCCATTATCGTTTGAAACAGAAACAAATGCAGGATAAGAACTAACTTGCCAATCTTCTGATAAACGTTTTATTTCCATCTTTTGGTCTAATTCAGTAATATCAACAACTTCAATGATATTTGATAATGACTTATTGATATCAGATTCAACAATTGTTAAAATCGTATCTTTTAAATAAATAGAATCATTATTTAAAGCACTATAAAATAAAAAATAATGAATATTAGAAGAACTATCTATTACATAGGATTTTAATGAATCATATGCCAACATAGAAGTTGTATCTGTAGTAGATTGATTATCTCTTGGTTCAAATATACGATATGCGATGACACAAGATGAATATATCATTAATAGTGTTAAGAATGTAAATAATAATTTTTTTAACATACAAGCATTTTAACATTATCTATAATCTTGAACAATTATTTCAACATCGATATAATAAAAAAACAGAGGTTTATGATGAAGTGGTATGAAACAAATTATGTAAATCATAGAGATTGGATATTAGAATATTTAAATTTGTTATCTTTAGATACAAAAGAAACAATCGTTGTATTAATGATTGATTTTATGAATGAACATCATATTAGAATTACTACAGATGATTTAGCGAAAAGATGTAATTTATCTAATGATGAATTGAATGAAGTATTATCTATTTTATGTGCTAAGAAATATTTAGAAATCAAAGCTTCGCAAAGAAGTGTGAAATTTATTTTAGATGGGCTATTTGATAGTGATATTGCTCGTGATGAAAAAATATTAGATTCACCATTGTTTGATGCATTTGAAACGGAATTTGGTAGACCATTGACCCAAAAAGAAATGGAAAAGATTTCAGAGTGGAATCGATCTACAGATCGAAAGATGATTTTATATGCATTGCGTGCTGCTAGTACTTATCAAAAGTTATCTATTCCTTGGATTGACAAAACTTTATTAGATTGGAAAACAAGAGGTTTAACACTCAAACAAATTGATGAAGGAAGATATTAATGAAAAATATTCCGGTAAATGAAATACTAGAGAAATTAAATGCGTTATTTCCTAATGCGCATTGTGAATTAAATCATAAAAATAATTATGAAATGTGTGTTGCGGTCATTTTGTCTGCACAAACTACAGATGCTTCTGTGAATAAAGTAACACCAAATTTGTTTGAAAAATATCCGGATGCTAAATCATTAGCGAACGCAAATATCAAAGATATCGAACAATGTATTTCAAGATTAGGATTATATCGTAATAAAGCGAAATCCATACAAGGATTCGCAAAAGGATTAGTTGATAAGTATGATTCTACTGTTCCAAAAACGATTGAAGAATTAACAACTTTACCAGGAGTAGGAAGAAAATGTGCAAATGTCATTCTATCGGAATGTTATAATATTCCTTCTTTAGCTGTGGATACACACGTCACTCGTATTTCTAAAAGGTTAGGTCTTGTTTATCAAAAAGATGATGTCAATACAATTGAAAGAAAGTTGAAACGAAAGATACCAAAAGAATATTGGATCAAAGCACATCATCAAATGATATTTTTTGGAAGATATCTATGTTACGCAAGAAATCCAAAGTGTGATCAATGTCCATTTGTAGATGGATGCCATGAAAAAAA
>CAVHRL010000071.1:2767-10627 GCA_963638375.1 Lachnospiraceae bacterium | reverse complement strand
AACTGTAGGCTTAGAACAACTAGCCTAGATATATAAACCTTGTAGGGCAGGACATGCCCGAACAAGTAAAACTACGCTTGTGGAGAGTGTGTAAGACTAAAATCTATAGCTTTTTGATAAAGCCGTATAAGGTGACGTGGTACTCGTTGAAGCAAGAATCCCACTACTTTAGTGGTGGGAGTGTCAAGAAAGTACAAACACCTCTAAAAAGTATATTACTGGTGTAACAAGTGCTTCTATTTCTAAAGTATCAGGTTGGTATTCCGTTGGTAGCGCAACAATTAACCAAAGCGGTATTTCGTATAGTAGAAACCATCAGGTTGCATCAGTTCCTGTAACTTATACAGGAGGACATGGAGAAGGAAATAACACAACTTGTTCTGTTACACTTACAATTAGCTTGGTTTAAGAAAAAAAGGATGTTGAATCTCAACATCCTTTTTAAATGGTGCGGATAGCAGGACTTGAACCTGTACGCCGAGGGCATCAGATCCTAAATCTGACGTGTCTGCCAATTCCACCATATCCGCATTGCTTGATTATTTTATCAGAAAGTAAAAGAAAATGGAATCAAAAAATTCCATTTTCTTGAAAAAAGTTGCTTAACAAACGAAATTTAGGTAATAAGGGAGCTGTTTTTGCCACCATGGCCAATCATGAGCGACGTCATTTCCCCAAAAATCTACCCAAGCTGGAATATTTTTATATTCAAATAATTCTTTCATTCTTCCAGCATCTTCTTGCATAGGTACTTCCCATGCACCTCTACCGCAACAAACGATAATATCTTTATGACGATACATTTCGACTTTTGGATCATCGTAATGCATGCCGTTGAGATAATCAACTGGTGAATTTTGATAAACAAGGTCATCAAAGTAGTTTGGGAAAAATAGTCTTGCGTTATAAGCTCCACTTAATGCGATGCACCCCGCAAAGATATCTGGTCTTTTTAATAAAGAGTTGAGTGCGTGTGTTCCACCCATAGAACAACCCGTTGTCATGATTCCATTTGCGTAGTTTCCGCCATTTGCACTTGCGTTGATGTCAAAGATCCGTGGACAAAGTTCATCTGTGATATAACGCATGTATGCTTCTTGTTGTTCGATTCTCCATCGATTGTCCCATGAAGTAGATGACCAAGAATTGACATCATTAGAGTCACAACAGAACATTTGGATTCTTCCGCTTTCAATATAATCTTTGGCAGCTTCTATCATTCCATTATTTTCATAATCATAGAAGCGACCATCTTGACTTGGAAATACAAGGAATGGTCTTCCAGAGTGACCATATACTTTGAATTCCATATCTCTTCCAAGGTTGTTTGAGTATTCTTTGAAATATTCAGTTTTCATTTCTTGACCTTTTCTTTCTTATAGACGAAGTTTACAAATTCTTTGACTTCCTTCTTTGTTTTGAATCTTGCGATGTAGAATTCATTTCCCATTGCAGAGGATAATAAGTCTGGCATTCTTTCATGCATAACGATAGCTTGTCCATATTTTGAGAAGATAGAAGTGGAACCATTTGTATAGATTCCAGCATACTTATCACGTCTACCAACATAAACGCAATGATATGGTCGGTCAGAAGAATACAATCCTTCATTGTACATAGCCATATTAGCGTAAATGAGATAAACATTGATATCATTTGCGAAATTCATCATATCAGGAGAATATCCTCCAGGAGGTCTCATATTTACTTCAAGGCCTACTAAATCTCCTTTTTTGCCTAATCCTTCTTTATCTTCATACAATCTAAAATATTCTGTATGGAAGAAACGACCTCTGATATCAAATGCTTTGATAACAGCAGTTCCCATTTCTACTAAATCTTTTGGGATTTCTCTTTCACTGTAATACCAACATTCATCCGCATCATTAACAATGTCCATGATTGGTTCAGGGAATACATGTGAAGTTTGGAAGATGATGTTATTATCTTGATCTACGATTCCATCAAAGGAAACAATAGAACCAGGAACAAATTCTTCCATGATATATTGTGTTTGAAGATTTTGTTTATAAAAGTCTTTTAATTGTTTATCATTTTTGATTTTCCAAGTTGTATTCGCACCGACACCGTCATCTGGTTTCACGATAACAGGATATCCAACTTCATCCACAAACTTTTTACCTTCAGCGTATGTGGATACCATATGATAACGTGCAACAGGTACTCCAGCTTTTTCATAGTAAGCTTTCATATTGGATTTTGTTTTATAACGCATGACAGAATCCTCTTTGTCACCTGTTGTGATATTGAAATCTGTTCTGAGTCTTGCGTCTTGTTCCAACCAAAATTCGTTATTGCTTTCTAGCCAATCAATTTTCCCGTGCTTATGTGCAAACCAAGCAACTGCACGATACATTTCATCATAGTTCTGCATGCTATCAACACGATAATATTCATCACATGCATTTTTCATTTCTTCACTTAATGATTCATAGGAATCTTCTCCAATACAAAGTGAAGTACCACCAATGCGTTTCCATGCTTCAGGAAATTGATAATATGTTTTTGGAAACGTAGGTGATATAAATATAAAATTCTTTCCCATAGATATCTCCCTTGTTTATGTTAAAAATAGTAACATAAAACACAAAAAAATTAGAAAGAGTATATAATCTTTAAGTGAAGATTATGATTATTTTCTGAAAGAAGGTTTCAAAATGACAAGATTAGACAATGACAGAAAGAAAATTGATGAAATTGATGCACAAATTGCCAAATTATTTGAAGAAAGATTCCAAACAGTGAGAGATGTAATTGATTATAAGATTGAAAATAGATTACCAATCTTAAATTCAGATAGAGAAAAAGAAATTACAGAAAAGAATGTTAAGAGAATTCAAGATGATGATGTGAAACCATACTTTAAAGCATGGTACAACGATTTATTAGCTTTAAGTAAAGAATTCCAAAGACAGATACAAGATGAAATGTAGAGGTGAAGAATCATGGGTGAACTATTAAAACAATTAAGAAAAGATAACATGCAGGCAATGAAAGAACATGATACTGTAAAGAAAGCAGTATTAGGTATGGTGATTTCTGGAATTGCGTTAGGTGAAAAAGAAAAAGGTGTTGAATTATCTAAGGCGGATGAATTGACATATGTACAAAGGGAATTAAAACAAACACGTGATGCATTAGAACAAACACCAAGTGACCGTGCAGATTTAATTGAAGAAACAAAGAAAAAGATTGAAATTTTAGAATCTTATTTACCAAAACAACTAACAGAAGAAGAAATTACAGAAGTGATTCAAAAGATTCTAGCTGATAAAGGATTAGAGGCAACAAAGAAATCGCAAGGTCCTATCATGAAAGAAATCATGGCGAACTATAAAGGACAAGTAGATGGAAAATTAGTTAACAAAGTATTATCTACAATATTACATTGATCATCTGGAAACAGATGATTTTTATAAGGAAATGTTATCGTTCTTATTTGTTATTTGAATTGTTCATTTTTAAAAGTTCTATAAGATATTAGTCATGGGATAACCATAGAAATGTATGACTTTAGATGTATTTGAGCATTTAAGTAGAAAGAAATGGTATTGTTTCGTAAAATAGTAAACGATCTAGGAGAGAAAGAAGTGTATGGATCAAAGAGTATTACAAATTTTAAGTGAATCTTTTACTAAGATATTGATTCCTGGTTTATTGGTGACGATTCCATTGACGTTGATTTCTTTTGCGTGTGCAATCGTAATTGCGGTAATTGTAGCGTTGATTCAATATGCTAAGATTCCTGTGTTAAAAGAGATATCAAGATTTTATATATGGATCATTAGAGGAACACCATTGCTAGTACAGTTGATGGTTGGCTATTATGGGTTAAAAGCATTTGGGATAGAAACAACAGCGTTTGTGACTGCGATTGTCGTATTTGCGTTAAATGAAGGTGCGTATTGCGCAGAAACGATTAGAGGTGCATTGGAAAGCGTTCCAAAAGGACAAATGGAAGCTGGATATTGTGTTGGTATGAATTATATGCAAATCATGTGGCATGTTGTATTACCACAAGCATTTCGTACAGCGTTTCCTTCTCTTGGAAATTCTTTGATTTCCATGGTGAAAGATACTTCTCTAGCATCTAATATTACAGTTGTAGAAATGTTTATGAAAACAAGACAGATCATTGGTAGAACATATGTTTATTTACCTTTATATATTGAAGTCGCAATTGTATATTTGATTTTCTGTACTGTGATTTCTTGGTTACAAAAACTTGGTGAGAAGAAATTAGCAAGTTATGGAGGTGCAAAGTGATATGTCTGTTTTAGAGATAAAAGATATTCATAAATCATTTGAACCAAATCATCCAATCTTAAAGGGTGTGGATCTAGTTGTAAATCAAGGCGATGTAGTTGCGGTGCTTGGACCTAGTGGATCTGGAAAAACGACATTATTGCGTTGTATCAACTTTTTAGAAAAAGCTGATCAAGGGCAAATGGTATTTGATGGAAAAACATATGATCTATCAAAGATGAATCAAAAAGATATTCGTGAAATTCGTCAAAAAACAGGATTTGTTTTTCAAAACTATAACTTATTCGCTAATAAGACAGTTTTACAAAATGTCACTTTAGGTTTAACAAGTGCACGTAAAATGAATAAAAAAGATGCAGAAAAGATTGCGTTAGAAATGTTAGAAAAAGTTGGCATGGCACAAAAAGCAGATAGTTATCCAATTCAATTATCAGGTGGTCAACAACAAAGAGTTGCGATTGCACGTGCATTAGCCTTTCAGCCAGAAATCATTTATTTTGATGAACCAACAAGTGCATTAGATCCTGAATTGATTGGTGAAGTATTAAATGTTATGAGAGATTTGGCAAAAGAAGGTATGACAATGATCGTGGTAACACATGAAATGTCCTTCGCAAAAGATGTATCCAATCATGTCATATTCATGGATGGTGGAAATATCATTGAAGAAGGAAATTCAAAAGAATTTTTTGAAAATCCAAAACAAGAAAGAACGAGAGAGTTTCTACGTGTAGAAAGTACACACGGAGAGAATAGGGAATAAAACAAGGAGGGAAGATTTATGAAAAAAGGCTTAAATGTTTTATTAACAACAATTTTATCAGCGACGTTAGTTGGTTGTTCATCAACAACAACTTCAACTACGTCTACTTCAAGTGAAGGTGATCACTTAGCACGTATTCAAGAAGCAGGAAAGATTACAATCGCTACAGAAGGTGTTTGGTCTCCATTTACATATCATGATGAAACAACTGATGAACTTGTTGGTTTTGATGTTGAAGTAGCTACTGCTGTAGCTGAAAAGTTAGGTGTTGAACCAGAATTTAAAGAAGTAAACTTTGATGGTGGCTTAACAGGGGTAGCACAAGGTACATTTGATATGATGGCAAATGGTGTAGATGTTACAGATGAAAGAAGCTTATCTTATGACTTTACTGAAGCATATGCATATGATCACGCTGTTATCGTTACCAAAACAGACACAACAGATATTAAATCATTCTCTGATTTAAAAGGTAAAACAACAGCGAACTCTACCGGTTCAACATATGCTGCTATGGGTGAAGATAATGGCGCTACAGTAACAAATGTTGATACATTAGGTGAAACAATGGATCTTGTATTGGATGGAACTGTTGACGCTACAATCAACGCAAATACTTCTGTTCAAGATTATTTTAATACATCAGGAAATTCGGATAAGTTAAAAGTAGCAGTTACAGATGAAGAAACAACAAACTATGCATTCCCATTAATGAAGGGTGAAGATAACGATACACTTCGTGAAGCTATCAATAAAGCGATTGATGAATTAAGAAGTGAAGGTAAATTATCTGAAATCTCTAATAAATACTTTGGAGCAGATATCACAAGCGAATAAAGAAAATGACCTCTTAGAAAAATCTAGGAGGTTTTTAAATGATTAACAAAATACGATATGTTCTTTTCTCTTTTACGAACTAAGATAAAAAATAATAGGAGGATGTAAAATGATAAAGATTATTTGTAAACCGGTTTCAAGAAAGCCAAGAAATATTATGGTACATATGATTTTGACATATGGCGCCGCATATTGATTGGTGTCTAGATGGGAGCATTGCTCCTGTCTTTTTATCATATTTATTAAATTTGGAGGTTGATCAATGATTAAACTAAAAAAATTTAAAATTCTATCAAGAAAAGATGAAGAAAATAAAATTGTTATTTGGCCTGATATTCCATATTGGATATTTGTAGATCGAACTACAGCAGACATAATTAAAACAATCAATGGATTAGAATTGAAAGATGCTTTGGATGAGTGTAAAGAAAATATAAATTCAAGTATTACATTAGAAGATATACAAGAATTAATATCATTTTTAAAATCACAAAATTTGATTGAAACGAAAGAAATTGAAAAAGCAATTAAAAATGATGTTTATGCTTTACAATATATCACGTTAAATATTACGGATTGTTGTAATTTATATTGTAAGCATTGCTATATTAATGCGAGTGGTTCAAATAAACATTTTATGTCTTATGAAGAGGCATGTACTGTTATTGACTATTTAAAGCCAATTTCGGTTGATACTTGTAATATTATTGTATCTGGTGGTGAAGCACTTTTAAACAATGATTGTATGAAAATATTATGTTATATTTCTAAATCTACAAAATGGAAAATAACATTAGTAAGCAATGGTACGTTAATTAATGATGAGATAGCTCGAAATTTATCTCAGATAAAAAACCTAGCAATCCAAATTTCTTTGGATGGAGCAAGCGAAAATGTTCATGATTTTATTAGAGGTAAAGGGAATTATAAAAGAACTATTGAAGGTCTTAACTGTTTAAGTGAATATGATTTAGAATTATATTTATCACCAATTGTTACTGAAGGACTGTTTAATGAGTTAGAAGACTATTTTAAGTTGGCAAAAAGATATCATGTAAAAGCTGTTTTCCTTCAACCTATTAATTGTGTTGGACGTGCAAAAGAAAATAAATTACAACGTATTAATGATGCTATTGTGTTTAATAAAGTGCTGGATATTTACAACAGAGATCCAGAACTGAGGAAAATAACACCTGGCACTTTAGAATCAAGATATGTTAGCAATATTAGACTTTTGAATAGTTGTAATTACTGTGGTACGGGATCAGCAACATTGACGATACAGCCAAACGGTGATTTATATCCATGCCCAAATAATATTTATGAAACCATGAAACTAGGAAATATATTTGAAAACAATATTGCATATATATGGTTTAAATCACCAAAATTGAGAATGCTAAGAGAATTGAATGTTGATAAAAATTTAAGTGAAAAGTGTCGTGATTGTGTAGTGAAACATTTTTGTGGTGGTGGATGTAGAGGTACAACTTATCAAAATACAGGTGATATACATTCGCTTTCTATCACATGTGAGTATGAGAAACAACAACGGCTAGAAATGTTATGGGCTTTAGCAAAAGATCCTAATTTATTTATTGAAGAGAGTACTCGCGAAAATGAAAAATCCGAAATCAGATTAAATGAAATTCTAAATATGGAAAGTTTAAAGAGATTAGAAAATGTGTATGAAAAATAAAATACTTTCATTTTTATCTGGAACGGTTGTATTGATTGTTGTAATGCTTTCTTCTATTTATACAATATTTAAAAACGGAAATAATTGCGTGGTTGATACAGCTGTTTTGTCTTTGTTAATACTCTCTTTATTTCATGCTAGGAAGAAAATGAATGTTGTTTGTTCTGATATTTTCGCTAGAGCTTCGATTTCTGCACTTACTACGATAGCAAGTTATTTTGCGGCAATTTATTTTTTGAAAATTGATTTGCAATCATTAGATATTGTTTTCTCA
>CAVHRL010000071.1:0-2757 GCA_963638375.1 Lachnospiraceae bacterium | reverse complement strand
TTTATTTGTTCTCTCTGGATTTTTAGGAATTGAATTTTTTGATTCTATTTCAAATCAATTTATGGATGAAAAAAGATATATTTTTCCACAACAAAAACCTCGAATTACAATTCTAAAAGAAATTGACTCTAATGACGATACACATGAATTTTCTTTATCAATGATTATTTCAGCATTAGTATCATCGCTATTTAGAATTTTTCATATATTTCCATCAAATATAAAATTGAATGATAACTTTTCTATAGATCCAAGTATTGTGACTGTATCAAGTGGCTATTTTATTGGAATGAAAAATATATTGATTTTATTGATAGGAACTATATATTCACTCGTTATATTGTTTCTTTTTCGGTCTACGTCGTATGCAGAGCACTTGCAAAATCCTTTTATTTATTCCGTGATTATTGGTTTTTCTCTATCTCAAGGAATAGAAACGTTATTTGAGTATTTTACTTCAAAAGATTTATTTAAATTTCAATATGGCATTAAAAACTTAAAGAATGTTTCTACCCTTATTTTTCTTATTATCATGATAGTTATTTATATGTTCTTTTTTTCGGGAATGGTATCAAAAGGTTTATATATTCCTTGGTGGGTTTTCCTTATCATTGTTCCGTTTTCAACGATTTTATCAATTTCAACAATCAATGGAATTGCGGAAACTGGTTATTGGGTTTCTATTATAGATGATTTATTACCTTTGCTGATTATGATTTTATTTTCAAAAGTGAATTTATTTTCAGTTATTATTTGCATCTCTGGACTTTCTATTTTTGAGGTAACAGGAATTTACTATATTATTAATCGTCGTGTTGGAAATGAATTTCAGTTGAGTAGTAATAGCGTGAAAAAGATATCTTTTTGTAGCATTTTAGTTGGTATAGTAGTTGGAATGATAATTGTTTTATTCTTTTGTAATTTATCAACATTTTTATCTTCTCAACTATCTGCTCCTTTGACACAAGTTTTTGGTTTGCAGATTAAAACAGTGAAAGAAGCAATAAGCAAAGCTGTAATGCCAAATAGTATAAATGTATATATTTTTATTATCTCCTTTGTGATAGCGTGGGTTCTTTGTAAGAAGAACATATCTCCAATTATTGTTCTTTCAGGTATTATGTTACCATATGGTACAGTTTTACTATTGCTTGGTGGTGGTTTATTGAGTATAAGGAAACGGAATAAGGATAAAAATGATAAAGTATTTTCTGGCTTAGCACTAGGAGATGGTATTATTACAGCGATTGGAACATTTATTCAAAAATAAAATTAATAAAAGAAAGGGAGTCCATGGAAGAAATTTATATTGGCGATTTGATAAAGAAAAGAAGACATGAGCTTGGTCTTACACAAGAAGAACTGTGTTTTGGAATATGCGAACCAATGACGATTTCAAGAATTGAGAATGGAAGACAATTACCTTCTCCAGCACATTTGAAAATGATACTTCAAAGATTGGATTTACCAGAAGACGGAATATGTAAATATATTAGTAAAAAAGAATATGATAATTATAAGAAACTAAGAAAGATTCTAAACCAATATGTAGAATTTCAATTTTGTGACAAAATAAAACAAGAAGAATTATTGAATGAATCTATAAAAGAAATTAATTTGATGAAAAATGAATATGATATTTCATCTAGTAATTATCAATTACTTTCATTGATAGAAAATGAGATGTTGTTTTGTGAGGATAAACTACAGGGTGATGAATATATAAATCAAATTACAGATGAAATATGCAAAACAAATCCGAAATTCTCAATTGATGATATATCGAAACATTTATATAACTACATTGAATTTACAACAATTATTTTGCTTGCAAGGGCATATCATTTGTCTGGTTATAATTCGACAGCAAATTCATTATTTAAACAGTTGATTCAATATGCAAAAGAACATGAAATCCTTTCATATTTCTACAATGAATTATTAATATATCTAATGATGAATTATTTAGTTTTTTTGGAGGAATCAAAGAAATATGAAGTTTCTTATCAATTAGCACTTTATTGCAAAAAACTATGTATTGAAAATAAAGAGTATCAGTTTCTTCCATTCGTAGTGGAAATAGAAGCAGATTGTTTGCTGGAAAATAACGAAAATAAGGAAGAAGCAATGGAATTATATAAAGAAGTATATTATTGTTATGAATTATTTGATAATCAGTATCGGTTAGAGATAGTTAAACAAAAAATAGAAAATGGATCTCATTGAAATTGCTCGCATTCATTTTGAGTGGTTCCTTTAGAAGCTTTTTACTGATAGTTGTTAATGTTACTGATGGATTTAATAACTCTATGATGGCACAAGCTTCTTTATGTGATCCAAGATGATAGAGTACAGAGCTGGCGGTGAAACCATTGACCTGGTGGGGTGGAAAGAAATTTCCTGATACATGAATAACAGAATGGCCAACTACCGCGAACTGTTACTATCGGAACTCTTTCCTTATCTCCTATGACAAATTTTAGCTAAAAATTACATTTTCCTTGACAAAGGTCATTTCATAACAGTTATAGAGTGTATTTCTATTGCATTTTAGAAACATAATTGTTATGAATTTAGATGAATTAGAAAAAAGATTCCAATTTCTTATCTACATTAATTCCTAATGCATCAATTGCAAGGGCTTTTCCTTGAAAGTACTCACATAGTTTTGGTATAGTTCATGCAGGAGAAATTTTATGTATCCCGAATTGTCAAGTTAATTGCAACACAGTTGAATAGTAGACTTCATATGGTGTT
>CAVHRL010000070.1:10257-10970 GCA_963638375.1 Lachnospiraceae bacterium | reverse complement strand
GACTAGCAGGATATATTTATTTGCTTTTGAAAATCTTAGAAAAAAATAATGATGAGATATTAAAAGAAATTGTCTTAGAAAAAATTTATTATTTACATTATAAATTAAGTGAAGAAAATTATAAATTTGAAGATTATGGATTTGCAAAAGGTTTGACAGGATTAGCATGGATATATTTGAAAGCAGGAAAACTACTAGATAATAAAAAAATAGTTTCGTTTGGGAAAAAACTATTGGAAGATGAAATGGAGCATTTAGTTGAAACAGAAACAGATATCTTATCGTTGCCATATGGTGAAAAAGATTTGAGAACAAGCCCGTATTTTTCTAGTGGTACAAGTGGTTTTTTATCAGTTTTATTGCAGTATAACAGCTTTTATCAGTGCGATATTAGCCATGGATGTCTAGATAAATTGATAAATGGAATAAAAATATATTTAACAATTAATCCTGGACAATTTGAAGGGCTGATGAGTGTAGGCGAAACTTTTTTGGATTTATATTTATTTACAAATAAAAAAGAATATTATGATAAAGCTTTAGAGGTTTTAAATTGTATCATCCAGACCTTTTTGATAGATAAAAAGTTTGTTCCTTCAAACGCATTGAATCACTGTTCATATGATTATGCAACTGGTTCTGTAGGATTTTTGGAATTTTATGAACGTTTAAAAAATCCAAAGGAAATTTCAAGAAAATATATAGATTAAGAA
>CAVHRL010000070.1:0-10202 GCA_963638375.1 Lachnospiraceae bacterium | reverse complement strand
AAAACTATTCGAAAGATTTAAATCAATGTATTGTATTTCAATTCTGTTATCCATTGTTGCAAGCATATTGAATGTTATTGGCAGCTATAGACTAGGAAGTCTACTGACAGAGGAGACAATTCATTCTACAAATATTCTGCTGCGTAACATATTTATCTTGTTAGGTGTTTTTATTCTGTTTTATATTTCGAATTTTATTCTTGAAAATTTCAATTCAAAACTGAAAACAAAGATACATAATACATTACGCAGACAGTATGCCGAAGAATTTGCACATACAGATAATGCCAAATGGAAAGCAGAAAGTATTTCTGGTAAAGTTGCGAAGAATACAGAAGTAATCAATCAGATGGATAAGAATTTAATTGATCCTGTTTTTGATGCATTTACTGATATTTTCTCAATTGTATTTTCTTTTCTGGCATTGATTACCATACATTGGTCTGTAGGAATTGTTACGATTTTATTGTTTGCTGTTATGATGCTGCTGCCGGGACTGCTGCAAAAGGGTGTTGAAAAACACTCAATTGCTTTGAAAGAAGAAAATGAAATATTTGTATCCAGTGTAGAAGATCAGCTGCAGGGACGTATGGAATATGCAATATTCCAGAAAGAAAATATATTTGCAAAACTGATTTCTAATGCATCCAGTTATCTGGAAAACAAAAGATATTCTTTAGATAAGGCAAGCAATGGTGTGAAATGTGTAATGGGAGTTGTTTCTTTATTCTCCCAGGTCGTATTACTTGGATTGATTATTTATCTCTCTATTACAAAAGGTGTTGCAATTGGTGCAGTATTATCTGTAGCTTCTTTATCTGGAACATTTATGAATGCAGTTGGCAGTGTTTTATCTGATATTACCAGCATCAAAGCAAATGAACACTTAGTAGAATTGAAAGACTATACAGAAAAAACATATAGAGAAATTGCTGTTGAACCAGTAGAAGTAAAAGATTTGACTTCAGTTCAGCTCAATGATGAAAAAAGTATTTTCTATGATCATCTGTCTTTTACAATTGAACCACATGATTCTATTGCACTTTTAGGAGAAAGTGGCTGCGGAAAATCAACGCTGATCAAGACGATATTTCTGATGGACCAGGAATATACGGGATCCATTCAATTAAACGGCATAGAAAGAAAAGAACTGCATTCTTTTGATATCTTAAAAGATGTAGCGTATCTGGATCAAACAGTTCATATCTTCAATACAAGTCTTAAGAACAATATGACTTTATATACAGATATCAAGGAAGCTGAACTTTTAGATATTATTAAACGACTGAAACTGACGCATTTATATGAATCCTGCGATGGAAATTTAAATTATCTTATCCAGGAAAATGGAAAGAATTTATCAGGTGGAGAAAAACAGAAAATTGCATTAGCAAGAGCATACGTGTCAAACAAGAAAATATTTGTATTAGATGAATCTTTGTCTGCAATAGATGCAGACAGTGCAAAAGATATCTTGAATGATTTGTTGAGTCGTAAGGATATAACACTGATCATGATTTCTCATGGAACAGAACAGTCAGTGTTAGATAGATTTACAAAAGTAATCCAACTGTAAAAATGTAACAAGTGAAAATAAACTTGTATGTTATATTTCTGTAAACTACACTTGACTTATCAAAAATACATGCATGGTTTTTGAAGAAAATTCGTAAAGGATATTCAATTAATTGGATGGATGGTTCTTCCATCCTTTTGTTTATGAGAGGAAAATGAGGAATGTGAGAAAGACATATCATAATCAAAATAATGATGTGGAAGCATTAAAGGAATTCTCTTTAGATTTAATAATAATGAAATTACAGCGATTCTTGCTTCAAGTTGATAGTGACAAAGGAACCGTTACCTACAGATATGACTGTGAAAAGGGTAAAGTGTAACCTTTACCTTGAAGTGTGGCGAAGAAGCAAACTACACCAAAGTTGACGTAATGACGAAAGTAATCGAAGATGCGATTACTACTCTTGAGGAAAAGTCTGTCAGTAACAAACTGAGAACATACGATAAGAGTCCATAGACCGTGGCACAAGTAACCTTGCATTATGGATTGCTCTACTGTTTATTAACGGCGGTGCACCAATTGGCGCAACAGTTGTTATAAGAAAGAAAAAGTACAACAGATAATTGAATGCCTTTCTCTTGCATCATCAACGGGTTAAGAGAAAATCGTCGAAGAAATCCCAATGTCATTAAGTTAAGCAACAGTGATTATTGAGAATTATCAAAATATACTAAAGCCAAGGATAGAAATCTATTACTGTTCGTATATTCGTATAGTATTGAAAATGGTGAATTCAAGAAATAGAATAAATAAAAAGATCATCTTTCTTCATATCAACAATACGGAAGAAATCTGTAATCTGATGCATTCTTTTCTTGATTGATAATAGAATTTCCTGTGTATCACAGCCTGTATACTCTCTTACCAGTGTAAATAGAGCTGCATATCTGTTGATATACTTGCTCGCTACGCCATTGTAGCCTTTATACCATTTCTCTATTAGTCTGTGAAATGCATTCACATTGTTTAAATGACCGATAGATGTATATGTTGTATGATCCTTCATAACTCTTATTTCACAGTGTTTTGTTGAAAGCAAGTTGTTATACGCAGTTTTTCCGTCAATCCATGCCATACTGTTTTCTCCAATGTGATTTGACAGTTTCATTAGATCTCCACTTGTCGGTGCTGCTGTATTTGTCGCTTTTAAAACAGCAGTGCCATTTCTTTGCACTGCTGTAGGTAAACAGATCTGTTCACTTGACAGGCCTCTTTTAGAAGCTGACCCACCACGTTTTCTTGGTTTCAAATTATCTATTTTTTCACCTTTATGTGAATTTAGTACATACTTTTTGCCATTAAGGCGGCCTTTCTTTCCGCCTTCACAAACCAGTAATGAAATTACTGGCAAATCTTGCCTCTTTCCTGTATGCTTTGCTTAGAAGGTATAGATACACTACAGAGCACGTCGGGAGGAGTAGGCAATTTGTTTACAAATATCCTGAATACTTATAAGTCACCGTCATCCTTACAAGCACAAACAAGTAGGACTCAGAGCCTGAACACTTAGCATTGATTTAATCAATTGACTAAATATACGCTGGATGACAGTCAATGTCTGTACCTCCTTTTCTCAAAGGAGGCTTTTATTTATGCGGATTGTTCGACCTATATGCTGTGGTGCTGACATTCACAAAAATCTTATTGTTGCCACCATTGCCACAACCAGCCAGGATGGTATTACCGAATATATTCAAAACTCTTTTTCTTCCCAGAACTTTGATTTGAATCGACTCAAAGCCTGGCTCAAAGTACATCACTGCTTTGAAATCGCTATGGAATCCACCGGTAAATACTGGATCCCAGTCTTTAATGTGTTAGAGGATGAAATCAAAGTCTTCGTTGTTCATCTAAAATACACCAAAGCCATCAAAGGCAAGAAAACAGATAAGAAAGATTCAAAATGGATTGCTGATCTTTTTAAACACGATCTTCTCAAATTCTCTTTTATTCCCCCTAAGGAAATCAGAGAGCTTCGCGAACTTTCAAGATACAGAATCAAACTGATTGCCATGCGTTCCTCTGAAAGAAACAGATATCAGAATTCTATGACCATTTCCATTATTGGTCTTGGCAGTATTCTTTCAGATCCTTTTGGAAAATCTTCCAGAGCTGTCATGAAAGAAGTGATACGTTCTTCATCAGTTACTGAAGAAAAAATCTCTAAGCTTCTTGAAAGAAATGCCAAGAAGAAGGTGAAAGAAGTTCTTCAGTCTTTAGAAGGTTCTCACATTGAATCTGATCAGCGTTTGAAAATGAGCATTGCTTCTCAGCATATGGATCAGATTGACTCTCATGTCAGAAGATTAGAAACAGAAATGGCAATCCGATGCATTCCATATGCAACTCTGATCAATTTACTGTTAGATATTCCTGGCATTTCTTATCTTTCCGCTATGACAATCATTGCAGAAATTGGAACAGATATGTCTGTTTTCGAAACAAGCAAGCAGCTTGCCTGCTGGGCAGGACTTGCACCTGCCAACAATGAATCAGCCAACAAGAAGAAATCTGTTCGTATTTCGAAAGCAGGATCTTATCTCAAACCATTGCTCGTTCAGTGTGCTTTGGCTGCCATCAATTCAAAATCCAATCCTTATTACAGAATCAAATACAATCGAATCAAGAAACGCCGTGGTCACAAAAAAGCGATTATCGCTATTGCCAGAATGATTCTAGTCAATATCTATCATATCCTCAGTACCGGTGAGGCTTATAACCCTTGTGACATGGAACAGATTATCAATCCGAAACCTGTCAAGAAAGTAATGACCATCCAGAATGCTATCGAATTTCTTCAATCTCAAGGATTTGATACATCTAAACTTATCTCTTCTTCATCTTGATTTTATTTAAGTGGATAACCACTTCTTTTTGTCATGTCTGCTACATAGCATAATGTTTCACACTTTTCATCCAGTTCTATTTCACCAGAGACAACTGTATCTGCAATCATTTTTTCAAGCATATGAAGCAGCTTCATTCGCATGCGCCAGACTGTATATGTGCTTATATTCATATTCGCTGCTGATTTTTCTACTGGTACTTGTGAAAAGGTATCTACGATAAGCTGGTCCCACTTTGATTCGTTCTGATGGGAATAATGCGTAAGCTGACCATTGTCATAAGTGAAGCGTTTATGACAGCAGCGGCATTTCAGCATAGGTTTACCACTATTGGCATTTCCACCTTTTGTAAATCCAGGATCAACTGCACCACACTTTGGACAAACCTTAATGCAGTAGTTTCTTGATTCTTTCTTCGCATTTGTCAAATCGATTAGCTGTCTATCGATTTTATCCTTTGCGTATTGATCTAAGTTATTGTAGTAGTTAATAAATTCAGCTTCTTTCATAATGACATCTCCTTGAATGTGATGTCATTATAGTGCTACTGATCCATTATTATTGTCCGTATATTCGTATAGTAATGAAAATATGTTCACCATTTTGCTAATATAGCCTAATTATTTATGCATTGAAAATGAAAGGAGTATATTATGTGTGTGGCAAGGTACAAAACAGGAATTTCTTTATTTTAGTAATGAAAAATAGTAAATAGTTATTCAATCACGATTAAATGAGATTAATAGAAAGGACAGTGTGTATTTGTAAATTACTATGTAATTTTTAAACAATATTTAAGTGAAATTATATGAAAAAATTATTTATTGGAATATTTTCAGTCTTTTTATCAATTTATTTTTCTATATGTTTAAATGCTGGTTCAGCGACAAATTCAGGGGAAGGTTATAATATTACAGCAACGGCTACTTCTTCATACATAAGTTGTACAGTAACTGGAAAATTATCTAATGGTTCAACTGCGAGGGTGACAGGCTATAAAGCGACACCACACGGTGCAGATTATCAAGGTGAAAGATCTGGTAGTGCAAGAGTATACTGGTATATCAGCGAAGTACCAGATGCAGCAAGTTGGGCATATTGCATCGGAGCTGCTAAATTATCTGATGGGCAATGGTATTATACAACCGCTGCATATGCATAAAAAAATAAACAATATAATTCTTGTAGTATTTATCTTTACTTTTATCATTACAGGTTGTTCATCTTCATTCCATTTAACAAGTGAAGAAACAAATCAACTTGCACAATCATTCTATGTTAATTATCTAGGATTAGCGCAAACAGATTCAGCTCTGTATTATCTAGATGAAATTTGTGGATTATATGCTTACGAATCAGGGGATTCTGCAATGAAAGTAGGATCACTATATTATGTAGATGACAAACAGGTTGAAAATGTAGCACAACTCAATCGTTCTCCTGAAAGATATAGTGATTTAAGTCTTCCTTGTATAAATTTACAAATATTTAATGATGGTTTGATATATGCAAGTATGTATGATAACGTTGAAGGAAATATAGAATACCATTTGAATTATCTGACAAAAGATTGCAGACAACGATATACAATTCTTGCATTGAATTATGCACCTGCTGGATTCTTTTTACAAAAATCAACGATTGTGGTTAAGGAAATATTAGATGGTAAAAATATTCTTCATTTCTATTCTTTGGAAGGAAAAGAAATGAAACAAATTTCTTTTGATACAAGTATCTACAATATGTGTGTTTATGAAAATTCTATTTACGTCAAATTAGCAAACGAACTAGTGAAAATTGATATGGAAGCATATGATCAAAAAACTGTATGCTCAGGTGAAGCATCATATGTTGCAATGTATAAAGATCAAGTTTCTTATTACATCTTGGAAGATAATGGAAATCACATAGTTTCTGAAATCAAAGACATAAATAATGGAAATATTACTTTTACTATCAATGACTGCACGATTGACTATTTTGATGATGACTATGTATATACAACATCATATAACGAAGAACATACGACCTATCGAATTTATGACTGGAATAAGAACTTAGTAAAAGAGATTAGACCATGTACCACGTTAGGTGAAAATGCATTAGGTGCGATGCCAATTGGATTACAGCATTCAGAATTTTCAACAATTGCTAGAATATGGAATAATCAACTTATAGGAAGCTGTTTTGGAAATCAAGGAATGAGAATTTTTACTTGTGATATTGACAGTGGAAAATGTCAATATATTATCCATTGAAAACAGCACATCTAAGTTGGATGAGGTGTCAAGAAATTGATTTTCAAATAACATGAGGAATTGAATAAATTTCAACACTTCAAATAACGGCGCTCCAAAATTGGATGAGGTGTCAAAAAATTAATTTTCAAATAACATGAGGAATTGAAAGAATTTCAACACCTCAAACAACTTGAACAACCGAAGGTGCATATGATGGCAGAAATGTTTATTATATGTACTTTTTCTTTGAAATAAATTTACACCTTGAGTTTTTTATGATTCATTGTGCCATTGAGGTTCTTATCCAGAACGCAAAAGCCTTTTTCGGAATCTGGTCCAATTGATGCAGCTGGTTGCGTTCTTTTAAATGCATTTGGTTATGAATTTATAGTTATCAACGATCATGTTTATCATTTACTTGTTTGAGCTGCCACACGGCCTTAACTCTGATTTAATTTATATTTACATCAGTTAACGGTGAGGAATTATTGAATCCTTATTCCGTTTTTTTAAGTCTCTCCTATGAATGCATTCATCTCTGTCACAGAGGAATCATTAATCTTTAGAGACATTGCATTTTATTGATTTAAAAGATATCATGTAATTGTTTGAAAGACAGCAGAAGACTGGGCGGCAACTCATATAGTCTTCTGTTTTCTTTGTTTTATTGTGTGAAAATACTGATTCTAAGCTAAGTATACACAAAAAAAGCTTTAAAACACCAACTGTTTTACAAACTTTTTTATTCGGTATAACGGAAAGATGATGACATATACCTCATAATATTTGAACGTTGATATTTCATGAAGACCTCATGAACATCATGTTATTTTACAATATGTCAAAACCTCAACCAATTTTGGATATTCCAAATAACTTGAACGATAGGAAGTACATATGGTGACAGAAATGTCATTCTATGTACTTCTTTTTTAATTTCAGAATGGGAAACAGTCATCTTTAAACTCTTGTCTGTCTTTTATGTCTATTCCTCGCTTTTCAAGTTCATCAAGAACAAGTTCAAGCATTCTCTACATGTCACTGATGCCTGATGCAAGTTCTTCAATGTTTGAGGGCTGGTATTCATATCTGTCTTCGTCATTCTCTCTAATAAATTCAACCAGTCTGATTGCTTCATCTGCTATCATTGCTTCTTCTACAAGTGTTCCTATTTTTTTGAGAGATATGCTGACTATGTAAAGAAGAACAGGCTTACAATGCATATCAGTCACAAACCAGGCGAAAAAGTCATGGTTTACTGTGATCTCTGATTTCATTCAAAATCTGACATGGACTTATGAAAACGCTTACCATAATATTTTGAATAAGGAAGAATGTAAGACTATGAAATTAAAAAATAAAGATATAGTTTTTTATATCTCGATTAAACAATTAGAAATGTTATCTAAAAATGTTAGAAACAATGAGATAAGATTCAGTTTTATCACTCTTTGTTATTATAATGCGATTTCAAATGAATTATCTCATCCAATATCACAACTATATCTGAAAAAAATGGTTAGACGATTATTAATGGAATGGATCTCTAGATGCGATAAGTCTAAAGTTTCTTTAGGTATTTCAGGTGGATATGTAGGTTATGCATACTTATGTTATTCCGTGTTTAAAGATGAAAAATGGTATAAGAAATGGAAAAATATGATAGATGACCAGTTTTCTAAAAGAGCCTATCAATTATTATTACAGTATGAATATTGTAATGATCATCGATTCCTTGATGCTTTAAACGGTGTGGTATGTATAGTTCATTATTTAATACAGACAGGTTATATGGAAATGGATTTCTATTCTGCAATTTATAATTCACTTTTGAATAGGATGTGCAAATTCTTCCACAAAACAGGTAGTACTATAGATTTAGGTATTTCTCATGGAGTATTAGGGTTGTTAGCGGTTGTATATGAATGTGAAGTATTATTAAATTATCATCATGATTCTAGTGTTCGTATAGCAGAAAAATACTATAAGTTATTTGATAATGATTCTATAGAATTTCCAGAGTATGTATGTTTTAAAAATAACAAAATTCCAGAATATATAAAAAGTAAGAAGTTTGGCTGGTGTTATGGTGCTCTTGAAACTCTTAATATTTTATATACTATCTTCAAAGAATCTAAACACGATTGTTTAAAATCAGTTGAAAACTTAATTAAGCATTATTCGACTTTGAAAATTGAATCATTCGGACTGAATTCACCAATATTTTGTCATGGTTATGGTTCGACGTATTTGATATATAAACACTTTTCAAAATTTTTTAATATTTCCATATCACAAGATTTTATAAATCAATTAGAAACTAGAATGCTGAGCTATTCGGATTGTCGTAATAAATATATTTTTTCAGATATCAATTTAGAAAACGTATCCATTATTGATGGGATAGTATCACCAACTATTTGTCTGTTATGCAGCAATTCATTGAATGGCTATGATTTTTTCTCGAAAGCGTTATTTATAAAATATGGAGGTCTATATGTATAAATGTAAAAATCAATTTTATTTTCGTTATCCTATCCTTCCATTGAATTCGTTGAATTCAATAAATAGCAATGATTTTAATGATGACTGTTTATCAATTTACCATAATCAGGCAAAAGAGATTCTAGCTTCACTTTCATCTGATTTGTCTAATACAATTAAAGATGGATATATAGAAGAAAAGGCTATGAATGCTTTATATAAATATATTAATCGTGCATCTTTTAGAACCACACCTTATGGACTTGCGGCTGGTGTTGGAAAAGGTGAATTTAAAAAAGAAGATTATTGTAATATTAATGCGTTGTTTAAATATGCTAGAGCAGATATGGAGTGGGTATCTAAGATTGTCAGAGAATGTGAGTTGACAATTGGGTGTAACTTGGTTGTAAAAAAGAATAATACAATTGAACAAATCGGAGAGTTGCTTTTTCAAAATTGGAATGATTGTTTTATGGATCAGGCGATTATTAATAAAAATATACAGATTCATACAACAAGGTATGTTGATTTTATTATGAGTCTTTGTGAGTATCCAACTTCAATTCAAAACCTTATCAATGAATCAATGAAAATATATCCTAATGTTGAAATAAAAAAATTTGAATCTGTTATAAATCTTCTCATTGAAAAAGAGTATCTAATTTCAGATTTAAGGGTGAATAGCTCATGTATCGATCCTTTTAAAAATCTTATTGAATGTATATCTAATAGATATTCAAACAAAAAATCTCAATTATTTGATCAATTGATGGTAATTGATAAAAAAATAGAAAAGTATAATTCAGAAAAGTTTACAATAAGTGATTCAGATATAAAATTAAACGATATTAAGCAATTAATGAGCTCAATAAAAAAATCAAATAATTATCTTCAGATAGATTTATATTCTAAAGAAAATATCTATTTAGACAGGGGCATTAAATCTGATATTGAAGAGTTTGCAAATTTTATTGCAATGTGTACATTTCAGGAAAATAATTTTGTTTTTATTGATAGATTTTTAGAAAAATATGGACATCAAAGAGTTAAATT
>CAVHRL010000069.1:0-11053 GCA_963638375.1 Lachnospiraceae bacterium | reverse complement strand
AATATACTGTGTCTTAACCGTATCAATGGCAGACGAAAGTCTGAGGGAACACAAGCCCTTAGAAGCCACATCTATAACACGTAGTGTTTAGGTGTGGTAGTTCACAAATATCATGGAATTTTAAAATTAACAGAAGAAAACCACAACTTTTGTTGTGGCATTGTATTCTTTGATAACGAATAATTATTTTGTGTGATTTTTGATGTAAATATCACATACTTTACAGATTTTGTAACATGTAATGATTCCAATAATCATCAACGCTAATTCTAAGCCTATTAATATAAAACCAAACATAACTGCTCCCTATCAACAATTCTCCAACATGATCTTAATGATTTCTTTATCTGTTTCTGCCATACCGTCATGTGCGAGTTGACCAACGTTTTTGATTGTATCTTCAACACATCCACCAACGATTCCATCACCACCATAGAACTCTTTTCCATGCATATACATTTGCATGCCTAATAGTCCACTTTCTACACCGGATGCAATCTTTGCAGCACAACTTGCTTTAGCACCATCACAAACTACACCAGAATTGATAGCGAGTGCGTTAGCTACTGTATGTGATATCTCATTTAATTTTCCACCGTATAAATACATGATACCTGCACCTGCTCCACAACCTGCACTTGTCGCACCACAATATGCAGATAGACAACCGATACCAGTTTTTAAATGAATGCTAGTTAGGTTCGCAACTAATAAAGCACGATATAGTTTTTCTTGAGAAACTTTTAATTCTTTTGCGTAGATAATAACCGGTACAGAAGTTGTAATTCCTTGGTTGCCCGAACCACTATTAATTACAACAGGTAATTCACAACCATTCATTCTTGCGTCACTTCCAGCAGCAGCGTATGCTTTAGCTCGATTATGAACGGAATCACCATATGCCATTAATAGCGTTCTTCCAATAGCTGCACCATATTTTCCGCTAATTCCTTCATTGGAAATTGCCATATTATAAGAAATTTGACGATCTAATATTTCTTGTACATCATCTAAATTACAATTGTCCGCAAAATCAATGATTCCTTCCATATTTAATATAGAGTGATCAAGACTGCTTGTATTTTTAGGGATTGGTTTTTCAAATATGATTTCGTCATCTACTTGAATCATACAAATACCTGTATGATATTGAGCGCATCTTGCATAGACAGTGTGATTCTTAGAATGCAATGTGACACCAATATCTAAGAGATATTCTGAAGTGGATTTTGTGATTGTGATTTTCGTATTGGAAACAAATTGTGAAATATTTTTAATATCTTCTTCTGTAATTTCAGATAAGACTTCTAATTCTTTGTCTGGATTACCAGCAACAATTCCTGCAGCAGCTGCAGTTTCGATGCCTCTTAATCCACCAGTGTGAGGAACAATCACACTTTTAACATTTTTAATGATGTTACCAGAAGCACATACTTCTATAGAAGTAATTGTTTCATCCATATATTTTTTTGCGGTTGCGGCAGTTAATGCGATAGCGATTGGTTCTGTACATCCCATTGCTGGAATGAGTTCTGCTTCTAATATTTCACAATATTGTTGATATGTCTGTTGATTCATAAAACACCTCTTTGTAATTATGGTAACACGAAGCATGATTGATTTTGGAAAAAAGTTTCGGTCGTTTGGTGAATGGTTTGATTTGTTCTATGATAAAATTTATGCCTATAGGGGAAGAAATATATGGAAAGAATAGAGACAAAAACATTCTTGAGTTTTGCGATGCTGGATAGTTTATATTGGGCTTTCTATGCGGCATTTGTAGGATTTACTTCAACGTATTTATTATCTTGTGGGATGAGTAACGCAACTTTATCTATGATGCTAGCGTTCTTTATGGGAGCTTCGTTTATTGGTGCGTTTTTCTGGGGGTCAGTATGTGATAAGTTGCGTACAAATAAAAAAGTGTTTATTCCAGAATTTGTCCTCGCAAATATCATTGCCTTTATCATTTATTTCATGGCTAATAAAAATATTCTGATTTCTACAATTTTATATCCTGTGTTTGGTTTCTTATCTGCACCACTTGGAAGTAACTTAGATACGTGGATGTTACGTTCTTTCCATAAAGATGCTGCAACGTATGGCAGAGCTAGAGCAGTTGGATCTGTTGGTTACGCTATTACAGCTTTGATTATGGGCTTTTTAATCAATATCTTTGGCTATCAAATGATTCCAATTGGTTTCATCTTCTTTGCGGTATTGGTTTTATCTCTTGCGACAATCATAAAAGAAGTTCCATTTGAAGAAGTTGTTGCGCATAGTAGTACTGGTAATCCAAAAGAGTTATTACATGTTGGACCATATATCTTCATGTTGATCGTTGTTTTCTTTACAGGATTATCTATTTCACCTATCAATAATTTAAAAATCGTTTTATTAAAAAGCGTAGGTGGAGATGTTAGTATCTTAGGATTAGATTCATTCTTAGGTGTCATGGTACAAGCGGTATTTATCTTTATCTCAGGAAATCTAAAAAAGATACCAGTTTATGTTCGATTATTCTTAATGACATTAACAGTATTTATAACAATGTTATTAGATTCTTTTGCGATTGGTTCGTGGATGATTATTTTGGGAACAGTATTCTCTAATATGAGTTATGGTATTATGCTTCCAACGCAAAGAGAAATTGTAGAATCAAATGTTCCATCAACTCTAAAAAATACAGCGCATAGTTTATCAGATGCAATGTATGGTAGCTTTTCTGGAATCTTAGCACTTACATATTCTGGATTTGTGATGGATGCGTTTGGGGCGAAATCGGTTGCGATGTTAGGTGGCGTAATCATGATTGTTGCGATGATGCTTGCGCTAACAAAAATCAAGAAAAAACAATGAACAGATGAAAGACTTCAAAATATTTGGAGTCTTTTTTAGGGATTTTAAAAAAATTTGTGAATAATATATTGAAGGGGATTCAAGGATTGAATAAAATTCAATGAGTGAAAGGTGGTGTTGTCATTTGAAAAAGATTTTTGATTTAAAACAATTTGATGTTAGAGAATCCTGGTTATATTCGAACTGGGAAATATCAGATGTGTAAAGGTGGTGAATCTGATCCTTGAAATAAGTCTTTAATGAAAATGTTCACATTAATTAATATTGGCGAACGATCAGGAAGTGGTGTTCCTAATATCTTCAATACTTGGAGTGATGAAGGATGGATAGAACCTGTTATTGAAGAAAGATTTGTTCCAGATCGCACGATTTTAACGCTTGAATTTGTAAAAAAACAAGCGAAGAAAACAAGCGAAGGTAATAAGCAACAAAAAACAAACAACAATATCATGAAGATTTATGCATATTTGGAAAAGAATGGTGCATCTAAAACAAATGATATTGCCCATTATATTAATTTGAGTCCTTCTAGGACAAGAACTATATTATCCCAATTAGACAACATAGAAAGTATAGGTACTAATACAAATCGAAAATATACATTAAAAACAAAATGATCACTTATATATTTAAGTGATTTTTTTGATAATCAGAATTTGTTCACATTTCATACAAGTGTTCTTCATGTGGATATTGTTAAATCTTTGTGAAGAAAGGAAATTGTATGAATTATATTGAGACTTTTGAAAGAGTAGAACATAAATATTTGTTAACAAAAGATCAGGCAAAACAATTCTATAAGTTGATTCAAGATTATATTCAGCCAGATATTTATCCACATTATTCTTTATATAATATTTATTTTGATTCAGATGATTATCAAATGATATCTAAATCAATTGAAGGACCAAAGTATAAAGAAAAGCTAAGAATTAGAAGTTACGGTGATATTTCTAACAATGATTTTATCTATGTGGAAATGAAGAAAAAATATAATGGAATTGTTTATAAAAGAAGAATTCAAGTAGATAGTAAACAAGTTAATACTTGTTTTGAAAATCCTACACAAATAGGAAAAGAAATTACATATCTCAAACAATTCTATAACGCTAATAAGAAAGTATTTATTTCTTATGATCGTGATGCCTATTTTGCCAAACAAGAAAAAGATGTAAGAATTACATTTGATACGAATCTTAAATATCGGTTAAATGATTTATGTTTATCATCTACTAACAAAGATCAAAGGATATTAAATGAAGATAAAGTGCTTTTAGAAATCAAAGTGATGGATCGATATCCATTATGGTTGATACATGCATTGTCTCAATTAAAACTACAAAGAACATCATTTTCTAAATACGGAACAATATATACAAATATTTTGAAAGAGAGGAACCTATATGTTTAATTCAATACTTACAACAACATCAACTTCTATTACATTGTTACAAATTACATTGTGTATTTTAACAGCATTATTATGTGGAATGATTATTTCATTTTGTTATAAGAAGAGTGTACAAGTAACAAAATCATTCAGTACAACATTAGTAATATTACCAACAATTGTAATGGCTGTGATAATGTTAGTGAATGGTAATCTAGGAATTGGAGTGGCAGTTGCTGGAAGCTTTTCTCTTGTGCGTTTTCGTTCGATGCCAGGTAAAGCAAGTGATATCGCAATTATCTTTTTAGCGATGGCTGCAGGTTTAGCGATTGGTACGGGATATTTATTATTTGCGATTGTATTAGCTATCATCGTTTCTTTGATTTTTATTTTAATTAATCAATGTGCTGTGTTTGATAGTTCAAGAAATTATAGAACATTAAAAATTACTATTCCTGAAGATTTAGATTATGCGAATACATTTGATGATATTTTAGAAGCATATACTTCAAAATATCATTTGAATGGTGTAAAGACAGTGAATTTAGGAACAATGTATTTATTACAATATGAAATTGAATTGAAAGATTCTAAATTTGAAAAACAAATGATTGATGCAATTAGATGTAGAAATGGAAATCTATCTATCTCATCAGTTTTAAAAGCAGATGAAATGACAGATCTGTAAGAGGTCTTATGAATAAAAAAGTAACAATTATTTTATCAACGTTGTTATTGATGGGGTGTACTTCTATTACAAGTACATCTACATCAAATACAGAAGAATCTTCTATCGTATTTGGCGAAGAAACAACGATTTCAGGGAATGGTTTATCTTTAAAAGATAATACAGTAACGATATCAAGACCAGGAACATATGTAGTGAGTGGAGAAAGTGATGAAGCGAAAATCATTGTGAATTCACAAGTTAGTGGTGAAGTAAAAATCATCCTACAAAATACAAATCTAACAAGTTCTGAAGGCCCTGTTATTACTGTAGCAGAAGCAGATAAAACATATTTAATCATTGAAGATGGTACAGAATCTTCATTGAGTTCTACAGGTAGTGATAGTGATGAAGAAACAGCGACAATTTTATCTCATGATGATTTATATATTGAAGGTAGTGGAACATTAAATATCACATCAGAAGAAGATGGTATTCATGCGAATGATTCTTTATATATTCAAGAATCAACATTGTATATTGTATCTGGTGATGAAGGAATTCAATGTAATGATTATATTTCATTAGATTCTACAAATATCACAATTACAACAAAAGATGGTGCACAAACTACAACAAATACTTTTCAAACAGATATGGATTTTTCAGACGATGAATATAACGCAAAAGGTATTAAATGTGATGGAGATATAGAAGTAGTTGAGAGTGAAATTAATATAAATAGTGAAGATGATGCATTGCATTCAAATAGTAATATTACGATTACAAATAGTACATTGACTTTAAAGAGTAGTGATGATGGAATCCATGCGGATGAATCTTTAACGATCAATAGTGGAAATATTACAGTGGAACAATCTTATGAAGGATTAGAAGCAAAAGTTATCACAATCAATGATGGTGATATTTCTGTTACAAGTAGTGATGATGGTATCAATACCGCAGATAGTTCATACACTGGAAATGAGATGCAAGGTGATGGAAGCCAATTATATATTCATGGTGGAAATGTTGTGGTGAACGCAGATGGTGATGGTGTTGATATGAATGGTGATGGCTTAATGGATGGAGGTACATTAACAATTTATGGACCAACTAGTGGAGCAGATGGAGCGCTAGATTATAATGGGACATTTACTGTGAATGGTGGAACGATCTTGGCGGGTGGTTCTAGTGGAATGGCAGTTATGCCAAGCAGTGATAGTAGTATCAATTGTTTGATGTTAGATGCAAGTGGAACAGTGAATGTTTTAGATAGTGAAGGAAATGTAGTATTAACATATTCATCAGATAAGCAATATCAAAACTTAGTAATTTGTTCGACTTTATTAGAAACAAATCAAACATATACAATTGAAAATGGGACAGAAACAACCGAAGTAACAATTACATCCAATCAAACAAATCTATCCACAAAGTCAGATTCTCCAATGAATGATGGTGGTATGCAAGGTGGTCCTGGTGGAGCTATGCAACAAGGGCCAGGAAATAATGATCAAATGGGTTCAAACCAACAAGGTGAAAAAGAAGCATAAGAAAAAATGATATCGTAAGATATCATTTTTCAGGTATTAACATAAATAAAAATCCAATGAACAAACAAATAGAAGAAACCCATATCGATTTCATTCCAAATACAGGGATCAAAGAATAACCTAACGTAGCACCTAAAGCGAATACTAAAATAATGATAAAGTAATGCATTGCCTTCGTAAAAGAATCTTTCTTTTTTGTACGACACCAATGAGATAATGCAGCTACTCCAGATCTGAGATTTCCAATACACATCGTACTAGCGTATGGGAAACCATGCATAGAACGGAATGTTTGAACTTGAAGTGCACACGCAAAAGAAATTAAACTATTGGATAAAGCATTCAGTGATTCATCAAAGAAACCAGAAACAAATAAGGCAACAATTTCAATTAATAAGATATATTGTCTCCAATGTAATATCTTTGCTTCTTTAAAATATCCTTGTATTTGTTCTGCAATAAATATACCAATCGCAAAAGATAATAACGGGAATAAATAATGCAATGCATCACTCCATTGTCCATCAGATATCTTGGATGCCATCAAAACAATATTGCCAGTTTGTGCATTCGCAAAAACATGATTTCTCGCAAAATATGTATATGCATCTTGTAAGCCACCAGAGAATGTGATGATCATCGCAAGAAGAAAAGTTTCTGATATTTGAATACCTTTTTTCATACGGAGAACATTATAGTCTTCTTTTAGAAAATAGAAAGAAGAAATTCAAAGAAAGCTACATGTTATAGGAGAATTCATGATAAAATATATGTATGATAAAGAAATTTTATTATAGTCTTGTCAGCATGAAATACGTCTATTTTATGTTTGGAATTCCTCTGTTAATATTTACAGTTGCGTTCATAGAGACAAGAAAAAAATTAGTTGTTTTTAAATATATGATGATGGTATTAGCTGCGCTACTAGCAATTGTATTATTCTTCTATTATAGAGATAAACTGAAAATCTCAAAACAACTAAAAAATATAAAAGATATCTATGAATATGAACGAGGCGGTGTGGTTGATCGTTCATGGGTGTTAGAAAACAGAATTCTTTGTTGTAAAGATTTAGAGCTGCATGAGTTAATGACAAGAGACATTAAAGAAGTTCATATTGAAAGTGATAAAAAAGGAAAAGTTTTATTACATCTTAAAGCAGAACAGGAAATTGATATGACAGCTTTATCAAAAGAAGAAGCAGAAAGATTTGTTGCATATATTAAAAGAAAGAATCCAAATGTGATTCTTTATGGAATAGAACCAAAAGGAAAGGGGACGCTGCAAGAACTAGGCGCAGGAATTCAAGTGTGAGTATGGAAAGAAGTCACAGTGAATTAATCAAAGCTTTGATTCAAAAATTTATCCAAGTAACGTTGGATGATGGATCAGTGCACGCAGGATATATAGGTAATCCTGAAGACTTTCAAGGAGAAACAATGCCTGCTCAAATGGTGTTAATCAACGGATTGTTGAGAGATACCGTAGAAATTTCAAGAATTGTTGATGTTGAATTTCCAAAAAGGGAAGATACAACAAAAATACCTATTGTTGGATTTGATGAATGAAAGAGTGGAGAAAATCCACTTTTTTATTTTGGGAAGAAGCTGTACAATGTTTCAGGCATAGAGGGATATATGACATTTAAAGAACAAAGAAGAAAGCAGTTTTTAAGACCAATCGTAGTAGTGATTGCTGCGATTATTATGTCTTTGAATATTAAGATCATGGTTAGAAATGCAGGATTGTATCCTGGTGGAGCAAATGGCTTAACAATTCTAACACAAGCTATTTTAAGAGAATTCTTTCAGATTGAAGCACCATATACATTTATTAATATATTGTGGAATTCAATACCAGTTTATATTGGATTTAAATATATAGGTAAGAATTTTACACTGTTTTCATTAGTTATGATTTTATTAAATAGTGTATTGGTTGATATCATTCCTCAATATACATTAACTTCTGATATTTTGTTGATTAGTGTATTTGGTGGTATGTTAAATGGATTGGCAATTGCGTTATGTTTGAAGGTGGACGCAACGACTGGTGGCACAGATTTTATATCTATCTTTTTATCAGAACATTATGGGATTGATGGATTTAACTTAACACTTGGACTAAACGCTATTATCTTAGTTACTGCAGGTATTTTGTTTGGGTGGGATAAAGCGTTATATTCTATTATCTATCAATATGTTTCCACACAAACAATTCATTTATTGTATAGAAGTTATTCACAAGTGACATTATTTATTATCACAAATAAAGTTGATGAAATTTCAGAGATGATTCATGCGATAACACAACATGGAGCAACGATTTTACAAGGTGAAGGTGCATATAAAAATGATGAAAGAAAAATGATTTATTCTGTTATTCATGAAAGTAGTGAAAAAGCTATTATCGCAAATATATTAGCGATAGATCCAAATGCATTTATCAATTGCCTTCGCACAAAAGAAATCAAAGGTAATTTTAAACAAATGCCAAAAGATTGAAATGGATTGTACTCAATGAATATTTCTAATGTTTTGTATTAAATTTAAGAAACGCTTCTTATTTGATGTGACGAATAAGAAGTTTTTTGTTGCGCTTATATCTGAAATAGGAATAATTATTCTGTCTGTATATTTTTGTATTGTATTGATATTTGTTATGTTTGTGACAAAACAAGAAAAAGGACTGTTGTTAATTAATGTAGTTAAATCATCTCTGTTATCCTGTTTGATGATTTGTGAATGAGGGAGTTTATCATTAACCAAATTAGACCAAATACCTACAGAAGAACTTTGTAAAAATGTTTCTCCATCAATTTCTTTGAAGGTTATACTTTTATGATTTGCGAATGGGTTGGAAGGTAAAACACAGATTTTTAAAGTTTCAGTTAAGCAGAGTTTAGAATATAAAGAAGAAGGAATATTTTGTTTTTCAATAAAGATAAAATCGTATTCTTGGCGTTTTAACGAGTTGATTAATTCAGATTCATTAAAATGGAAATTCCAAGTAATATTAGAATTTGGATAGATAGATTGAAGGGTAGATTCATAAATGATTCTAGGACCTGGGGCACTATAACCTATGTTTATATTTCTGTTAGAGGCATCGAATTGACGAACTTGTTCAATTACTTTTGTTTGATTGTCTAGTAGTTTTTTGGCCTCTATGACAAGCAATTCACCATTTTCATTTAATTTCAAAGAATTTTTTCCACGAATAAAAATAGGAACTTTGATTTCTTCTTCGAGTTTCTGCATGCTTCTAGATAAGGCTGGCTGAGAGATGTTTAATTCTTCGGCTGTTTTCGATAATGTTCCACACTTTTTAAATGTGATTAAAATGTTTAATAAATTATTTTCTATCATATTATCACTATGCATTTAAATTATAGCACAGTGTGTATTTGATATTGTACTTCAAGGATTCAAACAGCTATATTTCTTGTAGAAGAAGGAGAAAGATATGAAAAAAAGAAAACTAGGAAATATTGAAGTATCAGAAATTGGAATGGGTTGTATGGCATTTTCTCATGGATATGGCCAAATACCAGATAGAGAATATGCAATTGAAGCAATTCGAGATGCTTATAAACATGGATGTAATTTCTTTGATACTGCAGAAGTGTATGGACAACAATTATATTATCCACATCATAATGAGGAAATTGTTGGAGAAGCATTGAAAGATGTAAGAAAAGATTGTGTAATCGCAACAAAATTACATATTAACGAAGGTGAAGAAAATGAAAATATGTACGTTGTATGCAAAAGACATTTAGAAGCATCTTTGAAAGCATTAAATACAGACTATGTGGATTTATATTATTTACATCGAATCAATCCAAAAGTAGATGTAGAAAGAGTCGCAGAAGCAATGGGTAAACTGATTGAAGAAGGTTTAATAAAAGGTTGGGGTTTATCTCAAGTAGATGAATCAACAATTAAAAGAGCACATGAAGTTACACCTGTTTCTGCAGTTCAAAATTTATATAACATGTTAGAAAGAGATTGTGAGCTAAATACATTTCCATATTGTTTAGAACATAATATAGGAGTTGTTCCGTTCTCACCAATTGCTTCTGGTTTCTTATCAGGAAAGATCAACGCAGATACAAAATTTGAAAAAGTAGATGATGTAAGAGTGTTTGTTCCACAATTATCTAAAGAAAACATTACCGCAAATCTTCCAATCATTGATTTGTTAGATGAATATGCAAAGAAAAAGAACGCAACAAACGCACAGATATCAATGGCATGGATGTTACACAAATATCCAAATGTAGTTCCAATACCAGGATCTAAGAATAAAGAAAGAATTATTGAGAATTTAGATGCAAGTACAGTAGAACTAACAGAAGAGGAATTCATTGGTTTAGAAACAGCGTTAAATGAATTTAAAGTGCATGGTCATAGAGGAAATGTACAGTATCAAGGACAACCAATGAGTTCTTGGGGTAAAAAATAAATAATGAGAAAGCTAGGATTTTTCCTAGCTTTCTCTTTTAAAGTGAATTTTTTAATTTTGTTATCGACTCTTTAGTTAACCCAGTATATTTTACAATTTTATCTATCGGTTCAT
>CAVHRL010000068.1:0-11309 GCA_963638375.1 Lachnospiraceae bacterium | reverse complement strand
TCCTTCTTCTCTATTTTTTGTGATATTTTAGCGGAAATTTGTTTGTGATAAATTTCCGCTAAATTATATCATTTTGTAAAAAATCTTGCTGCTTCAACTGCTTTCGTCCATCTTTGATATAAATGATCAGCATCTGTTTTATTCATTTTATGATGAAATATTGTTTCTTCTGTATTTTGTCTCTTAAAATCTTCCATGTTCCAAAAACCGATTGCTAATCCAGCAAGACGCGCTGCACCAAGGGCGGTCGTTTCTAAAAATGATGGTCGAATGATGGCACATTGCATAATATCAGCTTGTCTTTGCATAAGATAATTATTTGCACTTGCACCACCGTCAACTCTTAAATTTTCTATCTCTTGACCGTTTGTTTTACACATCGCATCTAAAACATCTTTTGTTTGGAAAGCTAAAGAATCAAGAGTGGCTTTTGTAATATCCTCTTTAGACGTACCTCTAGTAATTCCAAATATAGCTCCTCTACAAGCATCATCCCAATAAGGAGCACCTAATCCAACAAAAGCAGGCACAACCATAACACCACTATTTTCATTTGCATTTTTTGCATATTCTTCAGATTGTTTTGATGATTCAAAAAAATTCATCTGATCTCTTAGCCATTGAATCGCTGAACCAGATACAAAAATCGACCCTTCCAAAGCATATGTTATTTTTCCATTAATTCCCCACGCAATCGTTGTTAAAAGACCATCTTCAGATTTCTTAGGAATATTCCCAGTATTCATCAAAAGAAAGCCTCCCGTTCCATACGTGTTTTTTACATCAGCTTTATGAAAACACGATTGTCCAAATAAAGCTGCCTGTTGATCACCTACAACAGAGGCAATTGGAACTTCTTGTTGAAAGAAATGATACGGTGCAGTATTTGCGTATACATATGAAGAATCCTTCACTTCAGGTAACATTTTCATTGGAATATTTAATATCGAGCATAGTTCATCATCCCACTTGCAATCATAGATGTTATATAGCAAGGTTCTAGATGCATTCGTATAATCTGTAACATGTGTTTTGCCACCAGATAAGCACCATACAAGCCAACTATCCATTGTGCCTGCTAATAATTTACCTTCTTCAGCCATTTCTTGTGAACCTGGCGTATGATCTAAGATCCATCTATATTTTGTTCCAGAAAAATATGGATCAATTCTTAAACCTGTTTTATCTCTAAAAGTATCATTGTACCCTTTCGCAATTAATTGTTCACAAATTCCATCTGTTTGCCTACTTTGCCAAACAATTGCCTTATGTATTGGTAACCCTGTTTCTTTATTCCAAATAACAGCAGTTTCTCTTTGATTAGTAATCCCAATACCTGCAACTTCTGTGGGTTCTATTCCACTTTTCAATATTACTTCACTCATGCACGCTAATACAGCTAACCATATTTCATTTGCATCATGTTCTACCCATCCAGGTTGTGGAAAATATTGCGTGAATTCTTTTTGAGAAATTGAAACGATTTTAGCATCATGATCAAAAAGGATAGCACGAACAGAAGTAGTCCCTTCATCAATTGCCATAATATATTTTTTTACCATTATTTTTCTCCTGAAAAGAAGAAAGGGATCCATACTAAGACCCCAATCTTTCTATAATAATTAACCCCTATTATTATTTTGTTTTCTTAGTAGCTTTTTTTGTAGTTTTCTTTGTTGCTACTTTTTTAGTTGGCTTATTAGAAGCTTCCAATTTGATTTGTGCTTGAGCAGCAGCTAAACGTGCAATTGGTACACGATATGGTGAACAAGATACATAATCTAATCCAACCGCATTGAAGAATTCAATAGAAGCAGGATCACCACCATGTTCTCCACATACACCTAGATGAATATCTTTTCTAGTTGCACGACCAGATTCACTAGCCATCTTAACAAGTTGGCCAACACCCTTTGTATCAACGTGCGCAAATGGATCAGATTCATAAATATGTTTATCATAGTAGTCTGGTAAGAACTTACCCGCATCATCTCTTGAGAAACCAAATGTCATTTGTGTTAAATCGTTTGTTCCAAATGAGAAGAATTCCGCAGTTTTAGCAATTTCTCCTGCAAGTAAAGCTGCACGAGGAATTTCAATCATAGTACCAACTTTATATTCCATCTTGCTATGAGCTTCAGAAAGAATCTTATCTGCTTCTGCCTTAACAACATTTGCAACATATTCTAATTCTTTTGGTTCGCCAACAAGAGGAATCATGATTTCAGGTACAAAGTGCCATCTTGGATGAGCTTTATTTACTTTCAATGCTGCATTGATAATTGCACGTGCTTGCATTGCACCAATTTCAGGATATGTAACATCTAATCTACAACCTCTGTGACCCATCATTGGGTTGAATTCTTTTAATGCTTCTGCTGCATTTTCAATATCCTTAACAGTAATACCTAATGCTTTAGCAACATCTTTTGATTCTTTTTCACCATGTGGCAAGAATTCATGTAGAGGTGGATCCAATAAACGAACAGTAACATTTCTACCACCCATTGCTTCAAAGATACCTTCAAAATCTTCTGTTTGATATGGTTCCATTGTAGCTAATGCCTTTGCACGTTGCTCTGGAGTTTGTGATACACATAACATTCTAATTGCTTTAATGCGATCTGCAGAATTAAAGAACATGTGTTCTGTACGAACAAGTCCTACGCCTTCTGCACCAAATTCAACAGCCTTAGCAGCATCTTCTGGTGTATCAGCATTTGTTCTAATTTGAAGTCTTCTTCTTTCATCAGCCCACTTCATAAACTTAGCAAAATTACCAGAAATCTTAGCAGGTACAGTCTTAACTTCTCCCTTATAAACCATACCTGTATTACCATCAACAGAAATCACATCTTTTTCTGTATATGTAACTCCATTTACTGTAAAGCACTTCTTTGTTTCATCAACTTTTAAATCACCACAACCAGATACACAACAAGCTCCCATACCACGAGCAACAACTGCAGCATGGGATGTCATACCGCCACGTGCTGTAACAATTGCTTGAGCAGCAGCCATACCCTTGATATCTTCAGGTGATGTTTCCAAACGAACTAGAACAACTTTCTTTCCAGCTTCAGCAGCTTTTTCAGCATCTTCTGCAGTAAATACAATAGTACCAGCACCAGCACCAGGAGCAGCAGCTAATCCTTTTGCAATTACATCACCACTCTTAGCTTTTAAATCAGCACTATCAAATGTTGGATGTAATAAATCATCTAATTGTTTTGGTTCTACCATTAACAATGCTTGATCTACTGTAACAAGACCTTCTTTGACCATATCTACAGCAATCTTCAAAGCGGCATTCGCAGTTCTCTTACCATTACGTGTTTGTAACATGAACAATTTACCATGTTCAATAGTAAACTCCATATCTTGCATATCATGATAATGTTGTTCAAGTATATTTGCTACACGAGCAAATTCTTTATACGCTTCTGGCATTGTCTTCTTCAAATCAGCAATTGGAGATGGTGTACGAATTCCAGCAACAACATCTTCACCTTGTGCATTCATTAAGAATTCACCAAATAATTTATTTTCACCTGTCGCAGGGTTACGAGTAAAGGCAACACCAGTACCACAGTCATTACCCATGTTACCAAATACCATTTCCATGACATTTACTGCAGTACCCCAAGAATCTGGAATATCGTTTACTCTTCTATAATAGATTGCTCTTTCATTATTCCAAGAGCGGAAAACAGCCATGATAGATCTTTCTAATTGAACAATTGGATCTTGTGGGAAATCTTCTTTCAGATTCTTCTTATAGAAAGCCTTGAACTTCTTCGTGAGTTCTTCCATATCATCAGCATCAAGATCAATATCTAACTTAACGCCTTTCTTTTCTTTCATTTCATCAATGATTTCTTCAAATTTGCTCTTATTTAATCCCATTACAACATCAGAGAACATTTGAATAAATCTTCTATAAGAATCATAAGCAAAACGTTTATTTCCACTTTGTTCTTCAATTACTTTAACAACTTCATCATTGATACCTAGATTTAAGATTGTATCCATCATGCCTGGCATTGATGCTCTAGCACCAGATCTAACAGAAACGAGTAATGGATTTTTATTATCCGCAAACTTTTTCTTTGTTTCTTTTTGTAACCATGTTACTGCTTTATCAATCTGAGCTTGTACATCCTCAGATATTTTTTCACCATCAGTGTAATATTTGATACATGCTTCTGTGGTAATCGTAAATCCTTCAGGAACTGGAAGATCTAAAGATCTCATTTCAGCAAGGTTTGCACCCTTTCCTCCTAAAAGCTCACGCATGTTTGCATTGCCTTCTGCAAACTTATAAACATACTTCTTTGTAGCCATTATAGCCTCCTTTGAATTTCTCTTTATTTATTATATTGCAAGCGCTACCAAAAAACTAGTAAATCATGTGAAAAAACACATAATTTTAGAAAAAGTTCTAAAAAAAGAGCTAAAAATGAACCATTAGCTCTTAAGAAATATACATAAAACAAAAAGTAATCAAGCACGTATATGCTTCTCAATAAATTCAAATAAAGTATCAAAATAATGTTTATCTGTGTATGTATTGTTGTAACCTTTTCCTTCTACAACATATAATTCTTTTTCACTTCCACATGCATAATAATTATCAAATACCATACTTGTAGGAATCATTGCATCATCACTACCATGAATAAATAACATTGGTACTTCACATTCTCTTAATTGTCTTTTTAAAGAAATATCATTCATTGAAAAATGTAGAAATTGTTGTACTAATAAATTCACTGCTGGTAAAAATGGATTAGCATCAATATGTGCAATATTCTTTGTAACATGGTTAATGATTTCTTTTAGATTAGAATAAGAACCATCTTCAATTGCACACTTTACTTGGCTCGGCAAATAATCACCTACTGCGTTAATAACAGTTGTTCCACCTGTATTTAATCCAAATAGTACAATTTTACAATCTTTATTATTCGAAATAATACGGTTGATCCACATCATTAGATCATAATGTTCATTCCAACCCAATCCTGTATACTTTCCTTCTGAAGCACCACATCCTCTTTGATCGATTGTCAAGATATTATATCCTCTTCGATCCGCTTCATACATATACGGAATCATATTCTTACTATAGGATGCAGTACCATGCACTAAAATCATCCATAAATTACTATCTTCATGATTTGTAATAGATAATGCATGTAATTTCAATCCATCATATGAATCTAAAAACAAATCAGATTTGACACTATGTTGAAACCAAGCTTCTACTTCAGTATCTGTATGAACTAAATTTTTCGTTTTATGAATCATAGAATTTTTCAAATCAAACGCATGACGAAATATCAAATAAGAAAATCCACCATATGCTGTTGCAGCAGTTGCTGATACACCACCAATCACTTTTAATAATGTATGTTTATTTTTCTTTTCAGCCATAAATGCCTCCTACAATAAAAATAATCTCTACTAGTATTCTCTAGTAGAGATTATAACATTCCTATTCGTGATTGAGTACTGCTAGTCGATCTACAATTGCTTGATATTGTTTTTCATATCCTGCAAGTTTATCTTTTTCAGCTTGTACTTTTGCTTCAGGAGCTTTGGCAATGAAAGATTCATTGCTTAACATCTTATGAGAACGGTCTAATTCTTTTTCAAGTCTTTCTTTTTCTAAAGATAATTTTTTCTTTTCTTCTTCAGGATCAGAAAGTTCATTGCTTGGAATATATAATGTTCCTTCATAAATCGTTTCAACTGTTAAATCACCATCTAATGCATCGCACCATTCAGCTTTACACATCTTCTGCATGATTGCGGATAATCCACTATCAACAGTTAATGTATTACCATCAAGATCTTTTAATACTACATGAATTGGAGCTGATGGCTTTAAATCATTTGTATTTTTAACTTCACGAATCTTAGAAATCGCAGAAATCAAACGATCCATGTCTTTTAGATTTGAAGAATCAATACCATCAATCTTATGAGGCCAGCTTTCTAAACAAATAGAATCTTTTTGATGTGGTAATGTTTGATAAATTTCATCACAAACAAATGGCATAAATGGAGATAACAAGCGAACAATTGCATTCAATACAACATATAAAGTAGATTGCGCACCTTTCTTAGCTTTTTCATCATCACCATTGAGTGCTGATTTACTCATTTCAACATACCAACTACAGAAATCGTTCCAAACAAAGGAATATAATTCATTTCCAACTAAAGCAAATTCATATTTTTCCATATTGTTTGTAACACTATCAATCGTAGCGTTTAATTTATTTAGAATCCAAGTTTCACTTGGCGTTAGATAAGATAAATCTACATCTTCTTCTGTCATACCTTCAGGTAAATTCATCAAAACAAATCGAGATGCATTCCAAATCTTATTAATAAAATTCCATGCAGCTTCTACCTTTTCAGGAATATAACGCATATCTTGACCAGGTGTAGAATTTGTTGTTAAGAAGAAACGTAAAGCATCTACCCCATATTCATCAATGACTTTCATTGGATCAATACCATTACCTAAAGACTTACTCATCTTCCGTCCTTGTGCATCACGAATCAATCCATGAATCAATACATCTTTAAAAGGTCTGTTATGTGTAAAGTGTCTAGCATCAAATGCCATACGAGCTACCCAGAAGAAAATAATGTCATAACCTGTAACCATTGTACTTGTTGGATAATATCTTTGATAATCTTCTGTTTCATTTGGCCAACCTAATGTAGAGAAAGGCCATAAAGCACTGGAGAACCATGTATCTAATACATCTTCATCTTGTTTCCAATCCTCACCAACAGGTGCTTCTTTACCTACATACGTTTCACCTGTTTTTTCGTTATACCAAGCAGGAATTCTATGTCCCCACCATAGTTGTCTAGAAATACACCAATCTTCAATATTTTCTAACCATTGCGTAAAAGTTTTTTCAAATCTTTCTGGATAGAATGTAATCTTTTGATCAGGATCTTTTTGATGATTTAATACATCTTCTGCCAATGGTTTCATCTTAACAAACCATTGTTGAGATAGATATGGTTCTACAACACAATGTGTTCTTTCAGAATGGGCAACATTATGTGTAATATCTTCAATATGATCCATGATCTTTTCTTCTTCAAACTTCTTTACAAGAGCTTCTCTTGCATCATATCGATCCATTCCATTATATTCACCACAAATTTCATTCATCGTTCCATCTGGATTCATACAAATTGGCTTCTCTAAGTTATGACGTTCCGCAATAGCATAATCGTTAGGATCATGTGCTGGCGTACATTTCATGATACCTGTACCAAATCCGATTTCAATATAATCATCCCCAATGATTGGTAATTCTTTACCATTGGCTGGATTAATACAATGTTTACCAATTAAATGATTTGTCTTTTCATCTTTTGGATTTACAACAACACATACATCACCAAACATTGTTTCAGGTCTCGTTGTCGCAACAATAAAATGTTCATGATCTTCTACTGTTTCATAATTCATGTAATACATCTTACCTGGATCATCTTGGTAATAAACTTCAATATTACTTAAAGCTGTACGAGCTTCAGGATCCCAGTTGATGATTCTCCAGCCTCTATATATCAAACCTTCATTATAAAGTGTAACAAAGACATGTTGAACAGCTTCATTAAATCCTTCATCCATTGTGAAACGTTCTCTAGAATAATCTAAAGAATTTCCAAGTTTTGCCCATTGCTTGCGAATTGTTGCAGCATATTCTTCTTTCCATTCCCAAGCTCTTTCTAAAAACTTTTCTCTTCCAATATCATATCTAGAAATACCTTCATCTTTTAAACGGGCATCAACCTTTGCTTGTGTCGCAATACCAGCATGATCCATACCAGGTAAATACAACATATCAAAGCCTTGCATACGCTTATAACGAGCAATAATATCTTGTAGTGTATTATCCCAAGCATGTCCAATATGTAAAATACCAGTTACATTTGGTGGTGGAATAACAATTGTAAATGGATCCTTAGATTTGTCTCCAGCAGTAAAGTAGCCTGCTTTGACCCACTTATCATATTTGCCTTCTTCAACTGCTTTGTGATCATACTTTTGTTGTAGATTCTTTTCCATACGAAACCTCCTTTATAAAATAAAAAACGTCCTACATACATAGGACGTCAAATAACGTGGTACCACCTTTGTTTACTTCTCAAATGCGTAACGTGCATATCCGTTCTAAACTACTACGACTTCATCTAGAAATGCTCCAGAACTACTTCTTTGAATATAAGTTTCTGTTTCCACCAACCACAGAACTCTCTAGACAAATGGATTCAAATACTACTTTCCTTCTTTGCGATATTGATTTTAATAGAATAATGTTATCTTTTCAAGAGAAAAGTTGCATGATCCAAGCACAAACTATATTGGATGACATAAATTTTTTAGTAATTAATAAATCCAAAAAATACCAAAACACATAAAACACTAACTGAAAATATGGATGAATACTCATCGCAAAAGAAACGAAGTTCATACAAAAATATCCGATTCCATAAATCATCAAAAATAGAAGTATGGACATAAAGAAATACGTAATCTTTTGTTGACGATTCTGCTTTCTTTCTTTTGGACTCATGAAATATACCTACTTAATATCTTTAATAGTTTTGTCATATCAATTGGTTTTGCGACATAGTCATTCATACCAACCTCAAATGCTTTTTCTTTATCTTGAACAAAAGCATTCGCAGTCATCGCAATAATTGGAATACCAGCTTTGATTTTATCACTCAATTGTCTAATTTGTTTTGTAGCTTCATAACCATCCATTGTTGGCATCTGAATATCCATCAATATAAGTTCATAATAATCAGCATCAACTTCTTTTAGGCGATTTACACAACTTGCTCCATCATCTACTCTTTCAATCACAAATCCATATTCACTTAACAATTCTGTTGCTATCTCTGCATTAATTTCATTATCTTCTGCTAATAATAATCTCTTTCCTTCAAATTCTTCATAATTATTATCAACTTCTAACGTATTAGCTTCTAACTCTTCTTTATTAGATAAATCACAAGGAATCTTTACCGTGAACTTAGAACCTTTACCCAATTCGCTTTCTAGACTAATTTCTCCGTTCATTAAATCAACTAATCTCTTAACGATTCCCATACCTAATCCAGTTCCCTCAATTCCAGAAACTGTAGAGGATTTCTCTCTAGAAAAAGATTCAAAAATATGTTTTTGATAGCCCTTAGACATACCAATACCATTATCTTGAACAACAATAATCATTTCACATGAATTATCATCGATCTTCTCTTGGTTAATAGATACATGGATTTCACCACCATATTGTGTATATTTAATTGCGTTACTAACAATATTCAATATGATTTCTGAAACATGAACACCATCTAAATAAACATATGGATAAATAATATTTTTAGATGTAATCAACTTTTGATTTTTTTCTTGTGTAGGTGCTTCAAACATTGCGATACAAGAATCAAAACCTTCACTAATATTCGTAATCTTATTTGAAATTACAATTTCATTATTTTCAATACGAGACAATTCCAAAACGCTATCAATGATAGATAACATTTTTTCACCACATACTTTAATATTCTCGACATAATGCTTTAATATATCTTTATCGTCCAAATGCTTTTCACTTAAATCTGCATAACCAATAATTGCATTCATTGGTGTACGAATATCATGGGAGATATTAAATAAGAATGTAGACTTAGCCTTATTTGCAGCATCAGCTTCTTTCATACTCTTCTCTAATAAATGATGTTGTTCTTTTTGTTTTTTTCTTTGTAGTCTGATTGCATTGTAATATATAACAATTAAAATAACTGCTACAACAACTGTAATTATCGCAATTATTCTAGAACTTGTTTGACTTGCATAAAAATAGGAGTAGATATATTCCATATCCATTTCAACACATAATGTACCAATCACTTCTTCATCTTGATTACGTACTGGATAACAGGCAGTAAAGATATGTCCCCAATTTGTATCTACAATATCTTGAGAAATGACACTTTCTCCATTCATTGCTTTTTCAATGTATGGAATCATTTCATCTTCAATCTTATCTCCTGGATTTCTAAAATCAGATGCATCTGTATTTAAACCATCAATAACATAAATCAAATCACCATCTGCATTTCTTTTCGCAGTATAAAGATATCTAGCAGATGTCATATTACGTAGTTCATTCATACGTTTTTGTATCGAAATGTAACGGTAACTAGATTTATCTGATTCAGAATTAATAGAAAGAAAATCATCAGCAATAAAATCTTTACATAATGTCTTATACATGACATTTGCACTTTCTGTATTATGATTCACAATTCCTTCTAAAGCATTTGTACGAAAATTCAACTGCAAAACACTCGTAAAAACAAATATCAAAAGCGCAACTGTTAACAACAATAAAAACAGTCTTAGTAAATCAGGATATTGATTTTGTTTTTTCCTTTTGTTTAAATATGAATCTTTCATACGCTGTCCAAATTATAAAATATAGAAAATAAATATCAATTGCACAATTATTTAGAAGTCTTTTTCATTCTTGTATATTTTCTACCAAGATTATTTTCTAAAAACTTCTTTAAAAGTTCCTCATCTTCAACACTAAAATCTAATTCTTTACTTCTATAATCATCTGGTTTCTTCTCATTTTGAGATTCTACAGTAAAATATACTGCAATAACATTTTTTCTTTTTTCATAGTCATATGCACGTACTTCGCTCCAAGGATATAGCTTTCCGCCAGAAACTAATCCTTCTTCTCCAACGCCGTCTCTAACGACCATGTAAATAGAAACCGCAATAATAGTTGCAGTTAAACGAAGGATATCAAAAATTGACATGCTTGAAGCTTGTGTAATCATACTAATAACAGATAAAACACCAATTGCTAAAAATAAAATACGCATTGTTGACCATTGTTGATCTGAAATAATAACTTTACCATTTAACTTTCTCCAACGAATAAACAATGGTATAGATAACCCAATAAAAATAACACTAATAACAATATTAATAATATCAGTTGTAGATAAATTCATAATAATCCCCTTTAAATCTTTTCAAATATTATAACATAACCAAGAAACAAAATATTCATGATTCTTTCTAAAATATTCTTAGAGAACAATTTAATTTACAAGAATAAAATAATATTTAGATTTGAGAGGTATTTTATGAAAAGTATAGAAATGATCCAATCATTGATTCAATATGGACTTGATACAAATTTGATTGAAGAAAGTGATATTTATTATGTATCCAATTT
>CAVHRL010000067.1:10868-11773 GCA_963638375.1 Lachnospiraceae bacterium | reverse complement strand
TCCATAGCTTTGTGTTATCTTCATACTAATATTATACCGTATTGAATGTTCCTTTCCCTTAAAATAGGCGCCTAACTTGGCGCTTTTTCGCCGACTAACCTCGCCTAAATCAATAGATTATAGACGGGGTATGCGTCGGCTTCTAATCAAAATTACAATATGATCTTTTTTATATTTTTGTAATAAGTGGATGAATTTATTCTTTTTATTGGCATCAAGATAGTTTGTAGGTTCATCTAAGATGATAACTGTTTTTGTATTCTTTAAATCTTTTTCTATTTGATAGAACTTCTTTTGACCATCTGATCCTTTTGATATAGTTATATTATGATATTTAGAAATATATGGTTTAGATGGAACAAGATAAGAAGTTGTTATTGGTGCAAGTAAATATAATACTCTTGTTATGAAATAAACGATGATAAATGGAATTGCCACAGATTTAGATGTTAATAGAAAGTGTTTCGACATGCTCCACCTCCTTCACTGAGTTCCTAAAATATTTTAACTCACCAAACTATGATATATGCATTTAGTAATATTACAAAATCCGCTTCTTCTTAAAAAACTTTTCTTTGCTTTGTGGAATAATTCAATTACAGCACTTTCAGATAAAGATTGTGCAGGTGTTGTTTTCATACCATCCCAAGTAAAAACACGTAAAGAGCGATTCCTACGTTTATATTTATTCATTTTTGTTGGCGGTCCAGTGTTTCAAGAGATGATTAACCAGAACCGCCAAGCTCTTTTCAATGACTAATCATCTCATGAAACTCCTTGAATGCTTGCCTTTCTACAAGCAGTCAAATTATATCATGTAATGATAGTTCATTGATTCAAAAGCAGCCTTCATGTGCAAGTGACGAATAAAAACAAGCAAAAAAAAAAAAAAAAAAAAAAAAGAA
>CAVHRL010000067.1:0-10741 GCA_963638375.1 Lachnospiraceae bacterium | reverse complement strand
AAAAAAAAAAAAAAAAAAAAAAAAAAAAAAAAAAAAAACGAGATATCAATCTCGGAATTGGTTATATATCACAGGACTTATGTCCTGATTGTTCGTATATATCACTCGATGAATAATTCATCGATTTGTAAGTATATTTCACTTGGTCAATGACCAATGAATCGTTATATATACTCTCGTATTTGTCTATCAGTGATACGAGTTATTGCCTTTCAGCGAGTAAGAATATACCATTTTAAAACATTAAAGTCAACACTTATTTTAAAAAAATTTAAAAGTTAAAATATTGTCTGCATGAAATATTATTTATCAGTCATTTTAGCGATGTTAATGTGGTCATCTTCTTTCATTGCTACAAAACTAACATATCAATCTATTTCACCAATTCTTTTATGCTGTGTACGTTTCGCAATCAGTTATCTTTTATTATTTCTTTATCGTTTCATCACAAAACAAAACACAAAAGTTGAAAAGAAAGATTTAAAAATCATTATTTTTAGTGCAATTGGAGGAATATCAATCTATTACACTTTAGAAAATATCGCTTTATCTTTAACAAGTGCATCTATGACTTCATTGATTGAAGCTGCATATCCAGTATTAACAATATTAGTAGGAATATTCATTTATCATGAGAAAACAAATAAAAGAACGATTTTTGGAATATGCCTGAGTATTATAGGTGTTGTTCTTTTAACTGATTTCTCACAAGCATCTAGTGATCTAACGGGAAATATATTATTGATCATTGGTGGTGTTTTATGGGGTTTCTATAATTATCTTGTACAAAAGATTCCTAACAAATATGATTCTATTACAATCACTTATTATCAAATGTTATTTGGCACAATTGGTTTTATTCCTATGATTTTTTTAGAAGAAACAATGTTTTGCAATATTAATATAAATATTGTTCTATCCTTGTTGTATTTATCTGCTGGATGTTCTGTACTTGCACTTTTACTTTATAACTATGGACTAAAGAAAATACCCGCTTCACATGCTTCTACTTTAATGAATGTCATGCCTATTTTTGGAATTATTCTTTCTGCATTGATTCTTCACGAAAGTATCACGATGAATCAAATAATTGGTGGTATTATTATTCTGTTAGGTGTATTTATATCAACGATGAAAGAAAGTTCTTGACACGAAAACGGTTTCAAGTATATTACTATTATAAACATTTGCTTATATTTAATATTTTTGTTTAGAAAGGAAGTTATGACACAAAGAGAAAGACAAATTTTACAATGGATTGAAGAAAATCCAATGATTTCTCAAGAAGAATTAGCAATCAAAGCTGGAATATCACGTTCTTCTATCGCGGTACATATTTCTAATCTCATGAAAAAAGGATATATTGCTGGAAAAGGATATGTTCTTAGAAGTGGGACATATGTAGTTGTGATTGGTGGCGTGAATATTGATATTGGTGGTCAATCTGCTAAAGAGTTGATTCCTGGTGATTCCAACCCTGGTAAAGCTACAACCTCATTAGGTGGTGTAGGAAGAAACATCGCTCATAACATATCTTTATTAGATACAGATGTACGTTTCTTAACAGCCTTTGGTGATGATGAATATGCTCAACGTATTGAAGCAAGTTGTGCAAATCTAGGAATTGATATCTCACATGCAAAAAAAGTAAAAAATGCGAATACAAGTACTTATATTTTCTTATCTGACCCAAGTGGTGATATGGCATTAGCTGTTAGTGATATGAGTATCTGTGAAGAAATCACACCTTCTTATTTATCACAAAATATTCAAATCATTAATAACGCCCAAATCGTTGTTATTGACGCAAATATTCCTGAAAAATCCATTAAATGGCTTGCGGAACACTGTACTGCACCAATCTTTGCAGATCCAGTTTCCATTTCAAAAGCCGAAAAATTAAAGCCATATCTTTCTAAATTCAATACATTAAAGCCAAATAAAATTGAAGCAGAATATCTAAGTGGTGTTAAAATCACAGATCAAGCTTCTTTACAAGAAGCCGCAAATAAGTTGCTTGAAACTGGATTACATAGAGTATTTATCTCTTGTGGAAGTGATGGCGTGTTTGGCGCTGATCACAATGAATCCATTATGTATCCTTGTTATAAAGCAAATATGAAAAACGCTACTGGAGCTGGAGATGCCTTCATGGCCGCTATTACATGGGCCTATTTAGAAGGAACCAATCTAGCAGATGCTTGTGCGATTGCTAGTGCAGCTGCTGCAATCGCTGTTGAAGGAAGCGAAACAATCAACCCAATGATGTCGGTTGAAGCTATAACGGAAAAAATGATGCAAGAATAAGTAAAGGAGAGATGCAATCATGTTAAACAAATTTTTAGATGTAAACCCTGAAGTCGCAAAAGCCATTGAAGAAGGAAAGCCTGTTGTTGCACTTGAATCAACAATTATTTCCCATGGTATGCCTTACCCACAAAACGTAGAAACTGCTTTAAAAGTAGAACAAATCATTCGTGAAAATGGTGCTGTTCCTGCTACTATCGCAATTATTGGTGGTCGTTTAAAAGCCGGATTAACAAAAGATGAAATTGAATATTTCGGTAAAAAAGGACAAGCTATCACAAAGGCAAGTAGAAGAGATTTAGCTGTTATCTGTGCTGAAGGACAAGATGGTGCTACTACAGTAACAACAACAATGATTATTGCACACATGGCAGGAATTAAGTTCTTCGCTACTGGTGGTATTGGTGGTGTTCATAGAGGAGCACAACAAACATTCGATATTTCTGCTGACTTACAAGAACTAGCACATACACCTGTTATGGTATGTTGTGCTGGTGCTAAAGCTATCTTAGATCTCGCTTTAACATTAGAATATTTAGAAACACAAGGTGTTCCAGTACTAGGCTATCAAACAAAAGAATTACCAGCATTCTATTCTAGACATTCTGGATTAGAGGTTGATTATCAAATGAATACTCCTGAAGAATGTGCAAAAGCATACAAGGCAAGTGAAGATCTTGGATTCTCTACAGGTATGTTATTAACAAATCCAATTCCTGAAGAATACGCTATGGACGATGCAGTTATCAATGGTGCAATTGATGAAGCAATCAAAGAAATGGACGCACAAGGTATCAAAGGAAAAGCTTGTACACCATTCTTACTCGCTAAAGTTGCTTCTTTAACAGGTGGTGATTCCTTAGACTCTAACATTCAACTTGTATTCAATAATGCGAAATTAATGGCACAAGTTGCTGTAAATTATTCAAAGATGTAATCGAAAATCCTTCTCACGAAGGATTTTTTCATATATGATATTTGCATGATTCAATTAACAAATTATTTATATAACGGAGATACAATCATTCGTATTCTTCACAAATATGCAGATGATTTAGAACAAGAAACTAAAATAACAGACAATATCGTTGATATTGCACATGTATATTTCTTAAGAGAAATCATTGGTTTATTAGAACATAATGATTTTTTAACATCACAATCACAAAGAATTCGTGAATTCTATAAACTATTAGCGACAGAATATCCATTTCTAGCTTTTACATTTCGAGGAAGAATCAAATCTTTGATTCGTGCTGAAGAAAAGTTTAATGGTTATATTGTTCGATTTGTTTATGAATATTACCAAGATAATCATTCATATCCAACTGCCGATCAAATCGTAGATGCCGTTTCTCACTTCCGTGATTTAATTGCATACAGAATTGTCATTTCTATGCCAAAATGTCATTTAAAACCAACAGATGATCGAGAAGAAGTTGAATTGAAATATCTCTATGAAATCGCAAATCAATTACCAGCTTTCATGGAAAAGAATGATTTTACAGTTGAAAAACAAAGAAAGCATAGAACACCATCTCCATTATTATCAAAAGAAGTAGCACCATTCTATCGTGATTATATTTATGATAGTAAAAAGAACGGATATCGTTCATTACACATTTCGTTTTATGATAATGCTTCTGGTTCTTTTACAGAACTACAATTGAGAACAAAAGAAATGGATGATTATAATGAGATTGGTGATGCAAATCATACATTGTATGAACAAAGACAATCCAAGCAACGTGCAGAAAGAAACGAAATCAAACAAGGAGAATGCTCTTATTTTGATGATGCATATCTAAGAGGATTATCTCTACAAAATATAGATTATTCTAAAATTGATGTAAATATGTTTACTGCATATGATAACTATAGAATCAATGATGATTGTGGTTTATTACATGGTCGTTTAATTCTTCCTTATGAACACTTATCTAGATTTCAAAATGATGCCATTGACTGACATCATTTTTTAGCATTGTGCTTCTTTAAACTAGCAATATTATATTTTTTATTTATCTAAAACAGGAACTTGTATTTCTTGAATACAACTTTCCATATAATCTATTTCTTCTTTTGTTAGAGAAATATTTAAACACTTAACAGTATCTAATACAGATGTATTCTTTCTCATTCCAACAAGAAGATTCATATTTTCATATTGTTCTAAAGCCCATGTTTGCACTAAATTGGCATAAGAACAATGATATTTTTCACATAGTGGTTTCCATGCCTCAAAGGCCTTTAATAAACCAGATTGATATTTTTCTTCAATCCAAGGTAATCTACTACGAATATCAGTTTTGTTAAATTTCTTTTCTAAAAATGCAGGACCTGTTAAAAAGCCTTCTTCTAATACACCATATACTTGAAAAACAGTATTATATTTTTGACATACATCAAAATAATCTCTTCCATGAAATGGAGATAAAATTGAAAAGAATTCTTGTACCAAAGATACATCACCATACTTCTGATAGTTTTCTAAATCAATTGGTTGTGAATTTGATAAACCATATGTACGTATCTTTCCTTCTTTTTTCAATTCTTCTAATGCTGAAACTGTTTCTTCCTCACTCCAATCATGGCATACATAATGTACAATAACTGAATCAATATAATCTGTATGCATTCTTAACAATGAATCTTCAACATCCTTTTTGATTGCTTGAAAACTTGTGTCATTATTTACTGTATATCCATCTCTACTGTAATGAAAATTACCACCATCATTTCTCCAATTCAAAGAACACTTTGTCTGTAAAACAAATTTGTTTCTACGTGTTTGTAATGCTTTCCCTAATAATATTTCACTTTCACCAGTACCATATACAGGTGCTGTATCAATATAATTGATTCCTTGATCTAAACAAGCTTCCAATAAATTTTCTGTATCTTGTAATGTACTATTATGATCACTCCATACACTACCTCCACCTAATCCCCAAGTACCTAAAGATATTTTAGATACTTGAATGTCCGTATTTCCTAACTTTTGATATTTCATATGATCCTCCATATTTCTTTATTATACAAAAAGACTATCATTTTCAGATAGTCTTATAAAGTAATTGTAGTTGTAGCACAACCTGCTTTTGCTTGTTTTGCGGAAACAGTAATTGTAGTACCAGCACTCGCTTTTACAACCCAAGATAGTTTCTTTTTCGCAGGTGCATTAGCAAATGTTGTTAGATTTCCATAAATAGAACCAGTAATCGTTCTAGAATAACCAGATAGATTACCTGCATCTTCTACTTCTTTTCCTTCTACGATTTCAGCACCATCAATGCTAACTTTCACATGATCTTCTACATGTAATTCAAGAGCTTCTTCACTTAAATTTGTTGGTAAATAACCTGTATTGCCAACAACTGCTGTGATTTTATATACATCAGAAGAAACTTGTTCTTTTTCTACAGAATCAATTACGAGATGAGGCATTGCCTTTGCGAAACGAATATTGAACGCTGTATCATGTTCTACTTCTGCAAGCAAGAAATCTTCAGGTGGATTTTGTAAAGTAAACTTTGTATTAAAACCACCGAGTTCTACTTTTCCAAATACTGGATGATCATATTCTTGCCATGTCTTGAAATACTGAGGTGCATTTTCTTTCACCCACTTCATAATAGCGTTAAAACGATTCAAAGAATCTTCCGGTGTTTCTTCACCTTCACCCCATTTATATGGAACTCCTGCTTTTTCTGCAACATTCCAGAATTCCATCGTATAAGCAGGAACACCTTGTGATTGATAGAACCAATCATCTAATGCACCAGAATCCCAATGTGTTTGATCCTTCATAAAAGAATCAAAGATATTCATTGGTTTATATCCTAATTCTTCTTCACCCATTTTCGCGATTGCCTTAAAGGATTCAATATCATAATGAGGAGCTGTTTTAGCAGGTTTTGTTCCAGGAGGATAAAGAATAATTCCACCTGATGTATGTCCAATTGCTGCTCCACCAATATTTGGGTGTGCTAAGGCAAAATCAACAATTGCCTTTGTTTCTGGATTGCATAATGGATATTTACCAGCACCTGGTTGTCTAGAATCAGGGAACCATCCTAATGGGAAGTTTCTATTAAAATCTAATCCCCAAGAAGCTTTCTTTTGTTTTAGATTTTCATCACCATCATATGTTTCAAATACACCTTCTGGATAAATATCATAGAATTCACCTTCTGTATCAGATGGTGTTCTTTTTACCATAGAATCTTCATTATCAGGATCTTTTTTCCACGCACCATATTTAGATGGGATTCTCATCATACGAACAACACCATCACCATCTAGATCCTCTGGTTTGATTCCACCTTCTTTTGGTAAATAATCGCGATTTGCGGAACGTAAGTTATAAGGTGTTGTTAAATATGTTTCTGCACCATCTGGTGTCACTCTAGGAATCACATAGATTGTTGTAGAATCTAATAGATTTGTGACTGTTTTATCTTCACCATAATTTGTTAGAAGATAATCAATTGTATGCATTGCGCACATGGAAGAAGTAACTTCACCAGCATGAATATTACCATCCAAATACCAACCTGGTTTCTCTAAAGCTCCACCTGTTTTTGTGTTTGTTAAAGTAACAACATATTGGTTTTTTCCTTCTAAAGTAACACAATTCACTTCTAGTTTTACAAGTTCAGGATAATTCTTCTCAAAATATTCTAAATTTGATTTCAATTCATCATATTTATAATAATGATCATATTTAAATGTTGTTTTCATACACATCTCCATTACAATACTTGTGATAAAAATTCTTGCGTTCTAGGATTTGTTGGATGATCAAATACTTCTTCTGGAGTTCCTTCTTCAGCAACGATTCCACCATCGATAAATAAGACTCTATCACTTACTTCACGTGCAAATCCCATTTCATGTGTAACGATTACACATGTCATACCAGATTCAGCTAAGCCTTTGATAACGTTTAATACACCCTTTACCATTTCTGGATCCAACGCACTTGTAGGTTCATCAAATAGCATAACATCAGGATGCATTGCCATCGCTCTAACAATCGCTAAACGTTGTTTTTGCCCACCAGATAGTTTTCTAGGATATTCATTTGCCTTATCCTCTAATCCAACTTGTTTTAGTAATTCCATTGCTTCTTTTTCTGCATCTTCTTTTGATACATTCTTTTCAAGCATAGGAGTAATTGTAATATTGTTTAAAACTGTTAGATGAGGGAAGACATTGAATTGTTGGAATACCATTCCAATCTTTTGTCTATGAATATTTAAATCTGTACTTTTTGGATCTAATTTTTCTTCTTCAAAATATACTTCGCCACTAGTTGGTTCTTCTAGCATATTCAAACATCTAAGAAAAGTAGATTTTCCTCCACCAGAAGGTCCAATAATCGTAACAACTTCTCCTTTATATATTTTCTCGGAAATTCCTTTTAAAACTTTCAAATCTCCGAAATTCTTTTTGAGATCAACTGTCTCAATCAACGGTTTATTCATATCAGTCACTTACACTCATCCTCTTTTCTAATTTTTTAACTGCCCAAGATAATGTCAGAGTAACAGCTAAGTAAATCGCCGCAATAATAAACAATGGTTGCCATACAAGATATTTATTTGCGAGTAAAGTTCTTGTATACATCAATTCATATAACATAAATGTACCCGCAAGAGATGTTTCCTTTACCATCGCAATATATTCATTCGCTAAAGCAGGAAGGATATTCTTGATTGCTTGTGGCAAAATGATTTTTGTCATGCAGTGTTTTTCAGTCATTCCTAATGAACGTGCAGCTTCTGTTTGTCCTTTATCTACTGCCATAATTCCACCTCTGATAATTTCAGAAACGTAAGCACTAGAGTTCAAAATCAAAGCTAATAGTACAAAGTAAACTTTATCAATATTATTTAATGATGGAAATACCATTGGCAAGAAATAATATGAAATATACATTTGAACTAAGATTGGTGTACCTCTAAGAATATTGATATATATTCCCGCAATAGAAGATACAACCTTATTTTTAGATAAATGCATCAAAGAAACCAATGCACCAATTAATGTTCCTCCAATGACTGCTATTAACGCATATTCTAATGTTCCAGCTAAACCTCTTAAGAAGATAGGCCAGTACAGAAAGAATACTTCAAGAATTCCTTTTCCCATTTTTATCACCTTTCTCTAATCAAATTAAATTATTCAACTCCAGATGCCTTCTTGGCAATTTGATACCATTCACTAACATATCCATTGTCTGTAGCTGTAGCGAGACATTCATTGATTACTTCCATGAATTGTGTTTCACCCTTCTTACATAGACATACGTTACCTTGGTAATCACCATATGGAGTTAAGTCAAAATATACGTTTGTTAATACAAATGCACCATCAGATGTTTCAACATAGTTTTCAGCTGTATTATTAGCTAAAGCAATTGCATCACACTTACCAGAAGATAAACCTAAGATTGCTTGATCTAATGTACCAACAGATTCATATGTTGTTGTACCATCAGTATCTAACGCTAAGATTTCATCTTCTACATACATTTCTTGTAGAGAGTTAGCTTGAGCCATGATTCTCTTACCAACGAAATCACTTAATGAATTAAACTTTCCTTCATTTTCTTTCGTTGTAATCAAAGTATGTTTACTTTCTTCACTTGTTGGATCTGCAACCCAACCATTGGATAGTTCATAGTTTTCAGCTCTATCTTTCTTCCAACCATATCCAGAAAATGCAACATCAGCTTTACCAGTATCTACTGCTACGAATGTTCCTGAGAAATCAGAAGTTTCAATTTGGAAATCAACTCCTAAACAATCTGCAACATATTTCGCTAACATCATTTCATAACCATAAACTGTTCCACTATCATCTTGCCATTCAGCTGCTGGAAAGTCAGGTGAAGTTGCAACTGTTAATACACCATTGTCTAAAACTGTTTTTAATTGACCTGTAGCGTTGCTTAAATCTAAATCCGGTTTTTCTAAATCAGAAGTATCTAAGTTTGCTGGGTTAGCTGCATCTAGATCAGCTTGTGTAATTCCACTTGAAACTGAAGTTGCTGCTGTGCTTGTAGAAGTTGTTGAAGAACAACCTGTTGTTAGAAGTAATCCTGCTGCCATAAGTCCGGCTAATAATTTATTTGTGTTTTTCATAATCTTTTCTCCTCTTTCATTTTTTCTTTCTTTTGTTTTTAAATCAATGTCACTTTCTTTCTACGTCGAACTTCCATCAGAATTCCCTCCTTAAACAAAAAAGCCGTCACTGGAATTTCCAGAGACGACTTATTAATCGCGGTACCACACTGGTTACTGATAAATAAATTTATCAATCACTCTTTCCCTTAACGCAGGTATGCACGTTCCTTACTATGATTTCATAAGGACTTCTCCCAGATGCGCTTCACCATTCCCTCCCTTATCGACCTCACACTCTGTATCGACTCGCTCGAAGTTCCTGAACGGCTACTCTTCTGTTCCTTGAATTTAACTAAGATTCTAATCGCACTATTTTTAATTGTCAACAACTTTTTACAATATTTTTCATGAAAATGTTTTCATTTTATTTTACCAATAAAAAAGTCGGTGTTAGACGTTCAATTGCTGCGTCTAATCCTGACCAAAATAAAGGCCTCGCTTCTGGGTCTCGAAGTGGGCCGACTGTGTTGATCCACAGAACCAAGTCCTGTGGTAATTCTTCAAAGCAGTACTCATAGCTTTCCTCGTTGCTGAAGCTGAGCGATGGTATTACTTTGATGTTATTGATTTGTGCATACCTAGCGTACCAGTTGTTGCGGTAGTGGTTGTACTCCTGCAGTGGCCTAGGCATGTCTGTGTACATCGAGAAGTCTGGGCTTATCATTCCTCTGAAATGCTGAAGCATCGGGATGTATTTGTCTGGGTCGTTCCAGATTCTTTCAAACTTGAAGTCTTGAATGTGGAAGTGAACCCAGCGGTCCCAGTCCTGCGTCTGCGATGCCAAATGAAAAGGAACCGTTTTATCGATTCCTTTGATTTCGTCTTTTGTGATTGGCTCTATGATTGGGTATTCTGTTTCGGTGAACTCGAATTCCGTTTCATCGGTTCTGAACCAGTTTAGGATGTCCTGGCCGTTGTTGCATGCGTTCTGTCTCATGTTCTTCTGCCTCTTGCTTCTGAATTTCTTCTAGCATTTGCTGAAAATATTTGTGAGGATCCTTAATTTCTCCATCCAGAATAATGTTTTCCATGTGTGTTCAGTTCCTTTCTATGCCTACATTATTGCCGTTTTTCAAAAATTTATCAACTAGTTCATCGCCTGTATGATTAGCACTTAGCTCAGCAAGTTTCTTATAGGCCTCTTGTCTGTTGAAGTTTTCGGTTTTTCGAATGTACCAGATTTTTCTGTAAATAGTAATCTTAACTTGAAGAAAAAACGGAAACGATAGTTTCGAAAAAAC
>CAVHRL010000066.1:0-11962 GCA_963638375.1 Lachnospiraceae bacterium | reverse complement strand
ATTCCCCGCCTAAATCAATAGATTATATACGGGGAATGCGTCGGCTTTTATTCAATCAACTCTTTTGATTTCTTTAAATCTTTTTTCACTTCTAACTTATCATATAGTTCTATTAATAAATAATGAAAAAAAGCAGGAGAATCTTTACACATAGAGAAATTCAGAAAATAGGAATCTAACATAATTTTAATTTTTATTTGATTCATGGAAATATGTGTTTCTAACAATTCAAATAAGAAACGCTTTGACTTATCTAATAATGAAATATCATTCACGAATTTAATATCAACAATTTCTGTTAACTTCGATAATTTTTCTGGTGTTATATTTGTTTCACCATTTTCAATTTTACTTAAATATCCTTTATTAATTTCTAATATATCCCCTACAAATGACAATGTCATACTTTCATCTTTTCGAATATACCGGATATAAGAACCAATTATTTTACGATATGTTTTTTCTTTATTCCCAATCATGATTATTCCCTTTTATTATTAAAACTAATTATTTCATACTTCTAAACAAAACACAAAAAGGAACTTTGAAAGTATATCAAGTTCCTTTCATGTTTCTTAAACTTGATTTTCTACTAAATATCTAGTTCCTTGTGCAGGATTATAAGTGTAATAGATTTGACCCGCACTATTTCCATTAAACCAAATTGTTTGATTAGCGCCTACAGATGTTCCTTGTGTTGTTCCATTGTATGTAGAAACTGCGTTATTATAATTACCAACTCTTCCGCTATCGGCTTGACTTGTCCATCTCAAATAATTTCCAGTTCCATCTTGAGGTTTGAACATATAGTTACTAAATCTCCATCCTTTTCCAGTAAAATAGTCTGAAAAATAATACCCATTAGCTTTCACAAAGTAGAGACTACCTACATTTGGTGGAGTTGCTTGTCTTGGTGTTTTATTTGGAATCTTCGCATCTTCTTCAATGAGTTTCTTGGCTTCCTTTACTGTTATTGCGGATGGGTCCAATTCACTATCATATACCGCATATACTTCTGATTCATCATCTAAATTTGTTTCAACAATTCCTCCGTATAAATATCCACCATCTGGCATTGGTAATACTTTATCATCATCGGATAATGAATTAAAGAAAGTATCTACGATGGATGTATCATCGTTTTGAATCGGTTCGTGATATTCTGCTGCCAAAACAGATAATACTGAGCTATTTGAAATTATCACTAAAGCACTTACTAAACTTATTATTTTCTTCACTCCTTACTTGCCATTTCTATTTCTCTTTCTAACATTATTTTTTTAGCTTCTGAAACTACAATTGCATTAGGATCTGTTTCACTATTTTTTACATTGTAATGTTCACCTGTTATTGGATCCATTTGGAATATTTCGCCATAAATCATTCCACCACCTTCTGTTAGAATTACTTTTTCATCATCGCCAATATCATGGAACATAAACTCCACCCTTCCTTCAGGTGTTGATAAATCGTAATCTTGTGTAATATCGATTACTGTAGTAGGATCTATTGTTTTAGATACTGGTGAAGTATATTTTGATTGAGAGGCATCAACTGTATGATTCTTTTCAATCAAAGTTGTATTTCTAGATGAAATACCAACAAGTGCTACAATTCCTACGATTGGAATTAAAACTAACATTTTTTTCATATTCTTATCTCCCTTCATTTGTTTTATTGTCTTTCTATTTCAAATAAATTATCTCCATTTTTATACCTTGCGATATTCATATAATTATCCCTCTTACTTTGTTAATTACATTCTAATCTGTAGCATTGTTTATCAAGAAATCTGTTTTTAATAACCACAAAAAATGACCCACCATGATTGATGAGCCATTCTGTTTCTTATTCTAGTTCAAATGCTCCAGTGTATAACTGATAGTATTGACCTTTCTTTTCTAATAATTCTTCATGTGTTCCACGTTCAATGATATGACCATGATCCAATACAATAATGACATTAGAGTTCTTAACAGTAGATAATCTATGTGCAATGACAAATACTGTTCTACCATTCATTAATGCATCCATACCTTCTTGTACGATTTGTTCTGTACGTGTATCAATAGAAGATGTGGCTTCATCCATGATCATAACTGGTGGATCCGCAACAGCAGCTCTCGCAATCGCTAATAACTGACATTGGCCTTGTGATAATGAAGAACCATCACCATTCAACATTGTGTTATATCCATCTGGTAAATGTTTAATGAATGAATCAGCACCAGCTAGTTTAGCAGCCGCAATACATTCTTCATCTGTTGCACCTAATTTACCGTAACGAATATTTTCCATAACAGTTCCTGTAAATAAAACAGTATCTTGAAGAATGATTCCTAATGATTTTCTTAATGAAGATTTTTTGATTTTATTAATATTGATACCATCGTATCTGATCTTACCGTCTGCGATATCATAGAAACGATTAATCAAGTTAGTAATTGTTGTTTTACCTGCGCCAGTAGCACCTACAAAGGCAATCTTCTGACCTGGTTTTCCATATAGCGTTACGTTATGCAATACAACTTTATCTGGATTATACGCAAAATCAACATCATCAAACTGAATATCACCTTTTAATGGAACATATGTAATTGTTCCATCTGCTTGATGTGGATGTTTCCAAGCCCACTTACCTGTAGGTGTTGAACTTTCTACAACTTCACCATTTACTTCATTTGCGTAAACAAGTTCTACATATCCTTCATCTGTTTCTGGTTCTTCATCTAATAATGCGAAAATTCTTGCCGCACCAGCTAATCCCATAATTGTTGAGTTGATTTGTGGAGAAATTTGTTGAATTGCCCCAGAGAATTGTCTGCACATTCCTAAGAATGGTACGATGACCGCAATAGAGAATGGTAAACCAGATAATGATAAGTTATTTACATGGAGTTCCATAAATACACCACCCATAACAGCAACCATTACATAAACAATATAGTTGATGTTATTTAAGATAGGCATCAATGTATTAGAATATTTATTTGCCGCAAAAGAAGCTTCATAAAGTTCATTATTTACTTTATCAAATTCTTCTTCTGTTAATTCTTCATGGTTAAATACTTTCACTACTTTTTGACCATTGATCATTTCTTCTACGACACCTTCTGTTTTACCAACAGTCTTTTGTTGTGCCATGAAGAACTTAGCACTCTTTCCACCAATCACTCTAGTAATTGTTATTGTAATCACTGCACCAATCACAATAACAAGTCCCATATAAATACTGTAATACATCATAATACATAAAATTGTTACTACTGTAATTAGTGAAATTAATAATTGAGGGAATGATTGCGAAATCATTTGTCTCATCGCATCAACATCATTTGTATAGTGAGACATGATATCTCCATGTTGATGTGTATCAAAGTAACGAATAGGTAATGATTCCATGTGTTCAAACATTTCATCTCTGACTTTCTTTAAGAAGCCTTGTGTAAAGAATGCCATCAATTGGTTATATGTAAATGAAATCACTAAAGCTAATGCATACAATCCACCTAAAATAAATACAAAGTGCATGACTTGAGGTTTTGTATCAGCCCATGAAATATTATTGTTCCATGAGTTTTCTAATACTGCCACAACATTTTGTTGGAAGATAGATGGTAAAGCACCTAAAATTGCATTCAAGATAATAAACACAAGAATTAGAGGTAGCATTTTAGGGAAGAATGAAAGCATCATCTTCAATAAACGTTTTAAAGTTTTTAATTGATTTTCTGTTTTGTTCTTCATGCGATTACCTCCTTTTCTTCAATTGTTTCAGTACCTTCTTTATTTTGTGATAAATAAACTTCACGATAAATCTTATTTGTTTGTAATAATTCTTCAGAAGTACCAATTTGGTCAATATGTCCTCCATCCATAACAATGATTCTATCTGCATCTTCTACAGATGAAGTACGTTGTGCAATGATGATCTTTGTAGTTTCAGGAATATATTCTCTCATTGCTTTTCTAATCAAAGCATCTGTTTTTGTATCAACTGCACTTGTGGAATCATCCATAATTAATATCTTAGGCTTCTTCAAAAGTGCTCTTGCGATACAAAGTCTTTGTTTCTGACCACCAGATACGTTTGTACCACCTTGTTCAATCCAAGTATCATATCCCTTTGGAAATTGATCAATAAATTCATCTGCACAAGCTAAGTGGCAAACATGCTTAACTTCCTCCAAAGTAGCATCTTTATCACCCCAACGAATATTATCAGCAATTGTGCCCGAGAAAAGAACATTCTTTTGAAGTACCATCGCTACTGAATCTCTCAAAACAACTAAATCGTAATCTTTTACATTTTCTCCACCAACACGCACTTCACCAGAACTTACATCATAAAGTCTAGGAATCAATTGTACGAGTGAAGACTTAGAAGAACCTGTTCCACCAATGATACCAATTGTTTCTCCACTTTTAATATGTAAATCAATATTTTCTAATACTGGTGTTTCTGCATCCGTTGAATATTTGAAATCTACATTATTAAAATCGATAGATCCATCTTGAATTGTAGTAATTGCGTTCTCTTTAGAAGTAATTGTGCTTTTTTCTTTCAATACTTCTGCAATTCTTTCTGCACTTTCTTCAGAGAAAGTAATCATAACAAAGATCATAGAAAGCATCATCAAAGATACTAAGATCTGAAATGAATATGTTAATAAAGTAGAAAATTGTCCAATATCTAATGTTTGTTGATTAATAATATGTTCTGAACCAACAGACAATACAAACAACATAACTCCATATACACATAACTGCATAACTGGGTTATTTAAAGCTAAGATTCTTTCTGCTTTCGTAAAGATTTTTCTAATATCTTCAGAAGCATTTTGGAATTTTGTATTCTCATGATCTTCACGTACATAAGATTTAACAACACGAATGCCTTTTACATTTTCTTCTACTGATTCATTCAAAGCATCATATTTAGGAAATCCTTTTCTGAAAATTGGCATTGTAATCTTCGCAATCGCAAATAACGCAATTCCTAAAAATGGAATAACGATCAAGAACACAAGTGCCATACTTCCACCCATGTAGTAAGCCATAAAAAATGAAAAAATCAAATTTAATGGAGCTCTTACAGCAGTACGAATAATCATCATAAATGCCATTTGCACGTTTTGAATATCTGTTGTCAATCTTGTTACTAATGAAGCATTAGAAAAATGATCAATATTTGTAAAAGAGAATTTTTGAATATTATAGAATGCATCATGTCTTAAGTTCTTTGCAAATCCACAACTTGCCTTAGAACATGATATTCCCGCAAAATATCCACAAATCAAAGCTATGATTGAAAAAGTAATTAATTTCCATCCATAGCTTAAAATCACATCCACACCTGCGCCTGCTCGTATTTCATTAACTAATAGGGCAATCACATAAGGAATCAATGCTTCCATTAATACTTCACCTATGACGAAAACAGGTGTTAAAAGTGTATCTTTTTTATATTCTCGTATACTTTTCGCTAATTCTTTTATCACGATATTTATACCTCCTCAAAATTTTAGTCGATAGAATAAGTTATCATTTTTTTAATCATATGTAAATAAAATTACATTCAAAAATGAAGCCAATTTTGACTTCACTTTTTTAAACTATTTTCAATTTGTTCTGCGACACCTTCAGCGTCTAATTTATATTCTTTCAGAAGTGTTTTCCAATCAGCACTTTGAGCAAAACCTCTCATACCTAAACGGTGAATTCTTCTTGGGCAACGATCTGCAGCAACTTCGCAAATCATAGAACCTAATCCACCAATTACTGAATGTTCTTCAACTGTAAAGATTTCATCATTTTCTTCTAATAATTTTGTAATGCCTTCTTCGTCTGTTGGCTTGATCGCACAAACATCTACAATTGTTGGATCAATTCCTTTATCCTTTAAGATTTCTAAAGCACCTAATGAAGATTGAACCATTAATCCTGTTGCGAATACAACAATTTTAGAAGTACCTTCATGAATAACATTTACTTTTGTTACATCAAACTTTTTGTTTTCATCAAATACATCTTCTACTTTACTTCTTCCAAGTCTTACATAACAAGGATTTGTTGTAGAAGCTACATGATCAATAACTGCTTTTGTTTCCCATTGATCACATGGTGCATATACTTCTAGACCTGTAATATCACGCATGATTGCGATATCTTCAATTGCTTGATGTGTTACGCCATCTTCTCCAACTGTAATACCAGAATGAGAACCAACGATTTTAACATTTAAATGAGGATACGCTACACTATTACGAATTTGTTCCCAAACACGGCCAGTGCAGAACATCGCAAAGGAAGAAGCAAATGGAATATATCCACTTGCGGCTAATCCTGCAGAAACACCAATCATATTTGCTTCCGCAATACCCATATCAAAGAATCTCTCCGGGCATACTTCTCCAGCCTTCGCACTATTTGTTGATCCAGCTAAATCTGCATCTAAAACAACAATTTTAGGATTTTCTTGAATGAGCTTTGAAATCTCTTCGCCATATGCTTCACGTGTTGCCTTAGCCATCTTATTTACCCTCCAGATCTTTTAATGCAATTTCTGTTAATTCTGCATTCGGTGCTTTTCCATGCCAACCTGCTTGATTTTCCATAAAGGAAACACCTTTTCCTTTAATTGTATTGGCAATAATACAAGTTGGTTTTCCCTTATAATTTTTAGCGGATTCAAAAGCATCATGTAAAGCTTCATAATCATGTCCATCTACAGTGATTACATTCCAACCAAAAGCCGCAAACTTTGTATCGAATGGTGCTGGACCAATGACATCTTCACATTTACCATCGATTTGTAATCCATTGTTATCAATAATCCAACATAGATTATCTAATTTATAATGTCCTGCAGCCATGGCAGCTTCCCAAACTTGTCCTTCTTCAGCTTCGCCATCACCAACAAGTGCATAAATTCGGTGTTCGTTTTTATCTAATCGGTTCGCTAAAGCCATACCTACAGAAGCACTTGTTCCCTGACCTAAAGAACCAGTAGACATGTCAATGCCATCCAACTCATTTATGTCTGGATGTCCTTGTAATCTTGAATTCAATTTACGAAATGTTAATAATTCTTCTTCTTGAATAATTCCTTTTTCTGCTAATACTGCGTACAGAAGTGGTGATGCATGTCCTTTGGATAAGACAAATCTATCTCTTTCTAAAGAGTGTGCATTTTCTTTTGTGAAATCCATGACATCAAAATAAAGAACTGTTAGAATATCAGCTGCTCCTAAAGATCCACCTGGATGACCAGATTGTGCGTTTGAAACTTCTTTAATAATGTTAATGCGGATATTCTTTGCATGATTCTTCATCGCTTCTAAATCCATATTTGACCTCCAAACTTTCGCTTAATAATGATACCATAAAAATGTTTGTGTTTTTTTTAACTTATATGTAATCCTATAATTTTTTATAAAATACGTAATAAATCGCTTATTTTTTTGATTCTTGTGATATCTGCATGACATTTTCTATCACCATGTGTCCATATCCATATTGGATTCATATGTGCTCGATACGCACCAATCACATCATTTGAAAAGATGTCACCAACATAAATACTTTCTTCTGGTTTCACATTTAGTTGCTTCATTGCATTTTCAAAGATTCTAGTATCAGGTTTTCTATATGGATAATCACCAGAAACAAAGATATGACTTTCATCAAAATATTTCATGATGCCTGCTTGTTCTATTTTCTTTCTTTGCGCAATACTATCACCATTTGTGATGATTGCTAAGAGATACTTTTCTTTTAATACTTCTAAGGTTTGAATGGTATCAGGAAAAGGAACAACTGCTTTCCATTGTTCTTCATTCCACCATTTTTCAAAATCATCAAATGGTAATTCAATATCGTATTTTTGTTTCAACATTTCAATAATATGATTTTTATAGATGTTTCCTTGTTCTTCCCAAATCATACAATCTTGTAAAATTGATTCTAATTCTACTTCATCATTTATTTTAAAATAAGATTGAAACAATGTATAAAATGTATCGTACGCATATTCTTCTCTGAAACCTAAAGTATCATCAAAGTCAAAAAAGATTGCTTTAATGTTTGAATAATCATTTATCATCTTCTTTTAAAAATTCCTCATATGCTTTTTTTACTTCATCATCAGTATCATCCCAGATACCTACGCATTCTCCTGGTCTTAGATAATGATTATAAAATCTAGAAAAAAAGAAATCTTTTTCTTTGTGCGTCATTTCATTCCAATTTGTTGGTAATGGTTCCATAATATATCACTTCCTATTCCGCATATAGTATAACCGTTCTTATCCATCTAAAAAAGAGAAGATTTTCATCTTCTCCGATCTCATTTAATTAATCCACTTTCTTTTAGTAACAATTCAATATCTGTACCTTTGAACTTCTTCACGATACTTTCAATTGCCTTCTTTTCTACAAATGTTAATGGTGCTTCATCAATTGATTTTTTATCAATTGCGTAATATGTAGCTCTTAATAATTCTCTTACATCATATTGTGAGCCCCATACTTCTGGAACTGCTCGATCAACATCTAATAATGTATATACTGCTTCCATTCCTGTACGAATAGAATATTCAGTTGTAAAGATCGTATCTCTTGGTGTTTCCGCAAATTGACCAATAAAGGAGAAATTCACTGCACCATGAGGTACTACAAGTGGTCTATCTGATTTCTTACGAGGTTGGAAGAATGCATTGATATAAGGCATATAACATGTTGTTGTATTACATGCTGTTGATGCTAATTCTTCAATTCTATCTTCATCAATTCCAATGTGATACAGCCATTCTTGGCATACTTCTGCACCTGTACATTCTTTCATAGGCTTTCTTACATAATTACCTGGTCTGTTTGTATTCAAAGAATAAACCCATACTAATACAGAATCTTTATTCTGTGATTTGAATTGTGGTTGACGATTAATTGTCCAACTTAAATACCAATTATTTGTAGAATCTTTAACTGTAACGATACCACCAGTTGTAACTCTGCCACGTCTAGGGTCTCTCTTACAAACATTGATAATATGTTGAATGATTTCTTCATTGCTAGTTTCTATTGTAGCACTCATCCAGTTTGTTGCTTCTGTATCAGAACAGAAGTTATCTGGATTTCCAAATTCACAATGTTTTGCTTGCTTAGCGATGTTCTTCCACATATCCCATGATTCGCCACAACCATCTTTAATTTCACTTAAATCAGGTGCTGTATTTTGATCACCATAACAGCTTGTATCTGTACAGCATCCATTTGTAATGAATACTAAATCATCTTCTGTTAAAGGAATATGTTCTTCTTCGCCATCTTTTATTAATACAATTTCTTTTGCGACTTTTCTATCTTTATCATCTGTATCAATAATCACATTTTTAACATTCATTCCATATTCGATTTGAACACCATGACTTTCTAGATATTTTACAAGAGGAAGAATCATACTTTCAAACTGGTTATATTTTGTGAAACGTAATGCAGAGAAATCTGGCAAACCATCTATATGATGAACATATCTACATAAATATCTCTTCATTTCAAGAGCACTAGACCATTTTTGGAAAGCGAACATGGTTTGCCAATAAAGCCAGAAATTCGTTGACCAGAATTCATCAGGCAAGACATCTGAAATTTTCTTGTCTTCTAATTCATCTTCAGATGTCATAAATAACTTAGCCAAAGCCATTGCACTTTTCTTATCTAAATTGAATTTTCCATCTGTATGTGCACTTTCTCCACGATTTTGTGAAGCTCTACACAAAGAATAGTTTGGATCTTCCTTATTTAACCAATAATATTCATCTAATACAGATACACCTTCAGTTTCAATGGATGGAACATCTTTAAACATATCCCACATTACTTCAAAATGGTTATCCATTTCTCTTCCACCACGCATATAGAAGCCCTTTGTGACATCTTTCTTTCCATCACAGCTTCCACCTGCGAGATCCAATTTCTCTAATAAATGAATTCTATCTCCAGAAATTTGTCCATCTCTAACAAGATAGAAAGCTGCAGATAATCCTGCTAAACCTGTACCAATAATATATGCTGTTTTTTTATCAGCGTCCTTTGGCTTTTTTGGATGAGCAAATGCTTCATAAGTACCTGAACCGTAATACATAATAATCTCCTTTTTTATTTGTTCACAGTATATCAATAAAAAAAAGATAGTTAATTTACAAAATTAAAAAAATGTCGTATGAAAACGACATAATCTAAAATATGTAAAAAAGGAATTCACAATGAATTCCTCAATAATTACTTAGCTAATTTTTTGTAAAGAGTTAAGAATCTTTCAGCTAAAATTCCGAAACCTTCAGCACTCATCAACTGATCTTCAGCGTGAGTTAGTAATAAGTCCATAGAAACTTTATCACCTTGAGCTGTTTGTGTTAATAATTTAGCGTGAGCGTCATGTCCTTCAACATAAGCATCTTGGCCTTCTTTAATTAATTTTTCAGCTTCTTCAAAGTTTCCTTCAGCTGCAGCATCAATAGCTGCGATATAGTTAGAACGAGCTGTTCCTACTGCTGCAATAATGTTAAACGCAATTAATTCTGTACCTTCCATGTTTTCTCCTTTTAAAATGTACTTTGTGTACTTAACGATATAATCATAATATGAAAACGGTTTCTACGCAAGAATGTAGAAACCATTTTTTTTAATTTATAGGAATTTTATCCGTTTAATTTCTTTTCAGCTAAGTCTAGAACAGCTTTACCATCCATTAAACCATAAGCTCTCATATCAATTGCTTCAACAGGTTTATCTGGGAATTGAGACTGTAATTTTCCTAAAGCGAAACGAACTTGTGGTCCAATCAAAATAACATCAGCATCTGGACCGTGTTTGTCAACTTCATTCAATGAGTATGCAGCGATGTTATAATCAGCACCTCTCTTAGCAGCTTCTTCCTTCATCTTATTTACAAGTAAACTTGTAGACATTCCTGCGGAGCAAAATAGTGTAATATTCTTTGCCATAATTATTTACCTTCTTTCTTGGAATTCTCCGTACAACTATAATAGTATATAAGCGCTTACAATTCAATGGAAAATTTAAAAATTTTTTCATTTAATTTGATGAAAAATATTCTTCCATTGTTAAATTAGAATCCATGATTGCTTTCGCATAATCAACTCCAACATAACGAAAATTCCATGGTGAATATTTAATTCCAGTTATATCTTCTTTTCCATTAGGATATCTCAATATGTACCCGTAATCAGCACAATTTTGAATTAACCATTGATAAGCTTCTGTTGTTTCAAAATTTGTATTCAATTCATATAAATGATCTGTTGTACATAAATCGACTGCTAATCCAATTTGATGTTCCGAAGCCCCAGGAATACAATCAACTCTTTCAGCTTCATCAAAACCTAATTCATTTTGATAATATAATTGTAAATCTTCTTGAAATGAGTAGGAGCGATATCCAGAAACTAAATATAAAGAAATATTATAATTCTGTGCTGCTTGAAACATTTTTTCTAAAGCCGTAGCTGCCTCACTTCTTAGTTTCTGATTTCCATATTGTAATACATTAGGAGAAACAAGATCAGAAGGAATATACTCAGGTTCAATTGTATGAGTTTTATTTACAATTCTAATTATCGAGTCATTAGAACTCGTATCATAAATAATCACTTCAGGTGTCTGTGTTGGTAATGCGGTAGGATCATTAGTAGGTGTCATTGTCGGTTCTGCTGTAACAACAGTCTCATTTTTTGTTTTCTTTTTATCTATTGTTTTACCACTCAATAAAACATAAAGAAGGGATACCGACAAACAAGCACTTAAAATAAGTACCAAATAAAGTTTTCTATATAAAGATCTTATATTCATAGCAAAAATATTTTACTTTATTTCAAAAAAAAAGACAAAAAAAAGAGAAGCTAAGGCTTCTCAATAAAAGACCTGGCAACGTGCTCGATTC
>CAVHRL010000065.1:0-12080 GCA_963638375.1 Lachnospiraceae bacterium | reverse complement strand
CCTCTTGTATGACTATACGCTAATATTCCTGAAGAACAATTCTGCAATGCTTTTTTACAACCATCAATTCCAGGTAATGAAACAAAAACATCTAAACCTCTTTGTTTCAAATAAACAATCAACCAGAAAATTTCTTGACCAAAAACTTTACCCAAAAAATTATGTTTTTCTAAATCTTGAATGATATGTTGCATATCATCTGAAATCCCATTTGTTTTTAAAAGATTGTATACCGCAATCCAACCACAACCTTTTCTAGCAGTATCAAACCATCCAAATGGAATTGATTGCATACTTCCTTGATCAATGATATATCCTTCTTCATCAAAAATAGTATCATTCAATACTAAACGATAAGGATCAATTATTTTTTGATAATCCTTTCCTTTAGGATAATATCCATTCTGTTTTAAAACATGATTTAAAACAGAATCACAATGAATTAATATCTTTTGAGGATGGTTTTGTTTAATATGCCATTCTGTCAAAAAAGCAATATCATGAAAACTATCTTCTTCATTCATAAACGAATCAACCGTTATATCAACACATTGACTTCTTTCTTTATAGGTATAAACAAATGAATCATTCTTTGAATGTACTAACATTTGTTTATGATATCCATCCTTTTCACTCTTTAACAATTTGATTTTCACCATTTTAATTTCCTATAATTCATTGCATCTTTCAAAATAGCAACATCATTATCAAAAGTAATACATCCTAATGCCTCAATTGGTTTAACCCAATGCATTTCCAATAATTCATCTTTTTCTAATTTTTCTTTTCCACTTTTTTCATAAGCAATAAAATAAATATTTTCTTTTTCATTGCCATTAGGAATTTTATAAGTTGTAACATGTCTAAATTTTGTATCTAAAGACACTTCAATACCTGTTTCTTCTAATATTTCTCTATACGCAGTTTGTTCTTCTGTTTCATTTTTTTCTACATGCCCTTTAGGAAAGCACCAATGCCCATCTAATTGTTGAATGACTAATACTGGTGAGTCTTTCTTTTTTGTTTGGAAAATAATTGCTCCACATGATTTTTCTACTTTGTTCATACAGTGATTATAACAAATTTAAATAATTAAAAAAGGAGCTTTGTGTGATAGCCCCTCATTTTCATATTTTACGAATGGATATTTTCCAATTTGTACCAGTCGAAACATTATACGCTCTAGCAAATGATCCTTGATTGATAGCGATACCAACACGATAAACAGAGTTGATATATAAAAGTGGAGAGCCAATTGCTACTTCAGCAAAAGAATGTTGATAAACAACTTGGTTTTGATATGCAAGCATCGAATCGTGATAAATAGAAACTTCAAATCTTTCACCAAACTCAGGATTCAATTGATAAAAATCATCTCTAGAAATTGAAGTCCATAAAGAGCCAAAACGAACATCTAGAATATCAATACATCCACTAACAGATTGATTTTCTTTATCAAAAGTTGTTTCCACAACGTCTAGATCAACAATTTCAGATAAATCTAATGCATTACCAACTTCTTCAAATGAAATCACACCTGCAGCGAGTCTAGCACCTGTATATGCATATACGTCTCTACCATGAAATGTATAAGATAATTCCGTATTCTTTCTACGATTAATACTTTCTTCAATTTCTCTAATTTCTACAATTCCACAATATTTATGTATATGTGTTAATGTACCATTGTTTGGAGTAACAATATACTTATTGTCTTTTGTTTTAACAACAACAGATTTTCTATTTGTACCTACACCTGGATCTACAACAGATACAAATACAGTACCTTCAGGCCAATAGCTAACTGTTTGAAATAAACGATAGCTTCCTTCAAAGATTTGATATGGTGTAATATCATGTGTTAAATGATGAATTTTGATTTCTGGATCTACCTGCAATGCAACACCTTCCATGGCACTGACAGCACCATCAACAAGTCCAAAATCAGATTGAAAAACTAAAAATTTATTCATATATTTCTCACTTTGTAAATGCAACCTTGTATTCACTACCATGATTTACATGATAATGATTTTTGAAACTATCTTGATTCATCGCAAAAGAAATTTTATTCACTTCATTATTATAGAGAAGTGCTTTTCCTTTTTCACTATCACCAAAGGATTTATAGTACGTAACATCTTCATCAAATAATACTGTATCATCTTTTACAATTTTAGCGTGTACTGTATCTCCATGTTTAATACCAAGTTGATCGAAATAATCCATATGGATATTTGTCCAAAGATTGCCAAAATTAGGATCATCGATTTCCATGTATCCTTCAACTGAATCTTCATTTACAACTGGTTCAGGTAAATCAAATTTTTTGATTTCATCAACAGAATAAGAAGGTCCAACTTGTTCATACGTAATCACACCAGAAGCAAGTCTAGCAGCAGTATAACCAAAAACATCTCTTCCAGCAAAAATAGCTACCCTATCATTATCTTTATTCTTTAAACGATTAATAGATTCATCAATTTGACGTACTTCTTCAATACCACTTGTAACAGAAATATGCGTTAAAGCACCATTATCTGGAGTAACGATATAGTAACCATCTTTTGTTTTAGCTACACATGCCTTACGTGAAGTACCAACACCTGGATCAACAACTGAAACAAAAATTGTTCCTTTTGGCCAAAAACGCATATATTGCATTAAACGATAAGATGCAGAATAAATATCATATTGTGGAATATCATGTGTTGCATCAATCATCTCTAAAGTACGATCAACTGATTTGACTACACCATACATAGAAGCAACAGCTCCTTCCGCATAAGTAAAATCTGTTTGGAATACTAACATTGGTTTATTATAATCTATCATTTTTATACCTCTTTCTAAAATGGATAATAGAACATTGTTTTTGTTACGGCAAATCTCATATACATACTAAATACTAGTACAATAAGAGACAACAAACATACCGCATAATCGGATTTTGTCAGTTTTCTAAAAGAATACCAACTTCTTTTCTTTAATTTACCATACCCTCTTAAGCTCATCGCATTAGATATAACTTCAACACGATCTAATGTAGAGAAAATAAGTGGAATGACCATCTTCACAGTCATAACAAATCTCTTAGAAAATTTTTCTTTTTTAGATAGCTCAATACCACGTGCTTGTTGTGCTAAAGAAATATTATTATAGTCCCTGATAATATCTGGAAAATATCTCAAAGTTAAAGATAGTGTTGTGCATACTTTATATGGAATGCCAATATGATTTAAAGATGAAGCAAATTCACTAGGATTGGTAGTAAAAATGAAAATCAATCCTAAAGGAACCATGGAAAAATATTTTAATGTTTTTACCACAAGATAATAAAGTGTTTCTTTTGTCACAACAAAATAAGAATTAAATTGAAATAAAATGGTTCTTGTTCCATATATCTCAGTACCATAATCAGGCGCTAAAATATACGTCAATAAAATATTCATAAACAAGAAAAATCCAACATATATTAACATTAATTTAATTTGTTTAAATTGAATCTTTGCGATTTTAAAAGCAATAAATGATATAACCATCGTTAATAACATAATACGATAATCATATGTAAGCATTACCGCAAAAGACATTAATAAGAAACTCACTAGTTTTGTAAGACCAGATAACCGATGAATGAAAGTATCTAGTTGCGAATAGGAAAACATTTTAATTTTCATATTTGATGTCCCCTTTCATGTGCAATAAATGTATCAATAAATGCAACGCGATCTTCAATACCTACTTTTGTTGCGAGAGTAGATAAACTTGTCTTCTTTAAATTTGCACGTTGAATCAAATCTTCATCACCTAAAATAACACTGGCAGATGCATCCGCAATCTTTTGACCATCTGTTAATACAATACTTCTTGTTGTATATTCCAACATCAAGTGCATATCATGTGTAATCATGACAATTGCGATACCCATTGCGTTTAAGCTCTTCAAAAATTCCATGATTTCTGAATAGCGACGATAATCTTGTCCCGCAGTAGGTTCATCTAAGATGATCATCTTTGGTTGTAAGACTAAAATAGAAGCAATCGTAACACGCTTTTTTTGTCCAAATGATAATGCTGAAATCGGCCAATTACGGAAAGGATAAAGTCCACAAACTTTTAAAGTATCTTCAACTTTTTGTTTGATTGTTTCTTCATCAAATCCACGATTTCTTAACCCCATCGCAACTTCATCAAATATCATCGTATTACAAATCATTTGATTTGGATTTTGTAAGACAAATCCAATTAAATCTGCTCTTTCTTTAACAGATAAATCATTCATATTTTGGCCTTCAAAAACTAGTTCTCCACTGTCCATTTTTTCAAAAGCACAAATACATTTACAAAGAGTAGATTTACCTGCACCATTTCTACCAACAACTGAAATCATTTCTCCTTCATGAATGACTAAATTAACATCTTTTAAATGTGCTTTTACACCATCATAAGAAAAGTTTAAATTTGAAATTGTTAATAATGGTTTTTGTTCTTGTATAATTTTTTCTTTTTTATTTGCATCATACCAACTGATTAGTTTATTAGCTTCATCATGTAATTCATAATTTGTATCATCAGCTAAATGATCTACTTTTTTTAAATCAACACCAGCATATTTCATTGCTTGAATGTATAGTGGTAAACGAATTCCATTTTCTTCTAATAATGTTGTTTGAAATAAAGATTCTGGTTTACCATCAAACAATACCATGCCTTCATTAATTAAAATAATACGATCAAGATGACAATGTAATACATCTTCTAAACGATGTTCAATAATCACAACTGTTTTCTTTTGTTGTTGATTAATTTGATCAATCAATTCAATAACAAGTTTTCCAGTAGCTGGATCTAAGTTCGCTAATGGTTCATCAAACAACAAAATTGGTGCTTCATCAACCATTACACCAGCCATACAAACATCTTGTTTTTGCCCACCAGATAATTCTAAAGGAGAATGCTCTAGATATTCGCCCATTCCAACTAAATTTGCAACTTTAGAAACAATATTATGCATTTTATCTGTATCAACATTACTATTTTCTAAAGCAAAAGCGATATCTTCTCCAACATTCAAGCCAACAAATTGACTATCAGCATCTTGCATAACAGTGCCAACCAATTTACTACTACTAAAAATATCTAATTGTTCACTATCAACACCATTAATGTAGAGTTTTCCTTCTTTCTTACCAGGATAAGCAAACGGAATCAAACCATTGATACAACTACCAATTGTTGATTTCCCACTACCACTTGGTCCTACAATTAATACTTTTTCACCTTCTTCAATCTTTAAATTGATATGATGTAAAGTTGGTTTCTTCTGGGATTTATACTGAAAGGAAAAATCCTTAAATTCAATCATCGTACTCATTTAAAAACCTCTCACAAATAGAAAAACCCGTTAAAGAAGAAGATTCTTCAATAACGAGTTAAGAAATAATTATTCCTGATCCAAAGAACCTGTCTTTGTACGTGTCTTGGAATAAGCTGCTGCTAATATAGAGCATACTACGATGGAAGAAATACCATCTGCAATGAAACTCGTTAATCCTTGCAAGAACACCTTATTAACAGGTTCTGCATAGATTACAATATCCAATACTGGAGCAACTAATAACCACGCAATGGCATTACCAATCACATTGATAACAACAATTGTTAGGATTGTTTTTTTGTTAAATTCGCCTTCTTCAAGTTTTGTGTAATAATAAGCAATACCAGCAGCTAAACCACAAACACCAGAAGCTACTACCCAACTCCACCAAACAGATCCATAGAAAATGAAATCATTAAGTGTATGACCAATTACAGCAATCAAACAACTAGCAACTGGTCCAAATAAACATCCAAAGAATGCAGATACACCATATGCCAATTGAAAGTTTGTTTCTGGAATTGGACTTGGAATCTTAACATAAGCAAATAAGACAAAGAATAAAGCTGCACCCAATGCAGTAGCTACCATTGTCTTTGTTGAAAATAAACTCTTCTTTTCCATAAGAATTTCCCCCTTAATATTTTTAAGTATAGCTCATTCAAAATAGAATGAAAATAAATAATTTTACATTTTCTTAATGTAAGCGGTTCAAAAAATGAACTATTCTAGATTTGTGTAACCCATCAAGTATTGATCCACTTCTTTAGCACATCTTCTACCTTCATCGATTGCCCATACAACTAAAGATTGCCCACGATGTGTATCTCCACAAGTAAATATTTTTTCTTGGTTTGTTTGATAACAACCCTCTTTTGTTTGAATGACATTACGTGGCGTCATTTCAACTTTAAAAGCATCTTTTACATATGCTTCACATCCTGTAAATCCTGCCGCAATAATTAATAAATCACATGGAAGTTTCTTTTCTGTACCTTGTACTTCAACAAGTTTTCCATTTTCAAACTTCGTTTGAACAATTTCAATTTCTTTTAGTTTTCCTTTTTTTGCAATCAATTGTTTAACAGTAGTTTGAAAGATTCTAGGATCTTTTCCAAATACAGCGATTGCTTCTTGTTGACCATAATCAGTCTTTAAGACTTTAGGCCACTCTGGCCATGGATTATCCTTACTACGTTCAACTGGTGCAGCTGGCATCATTTCTAATTGTGTTACAGAAGCACAACCATGACGAATACATGTTCCCACACAATCGTTACCTGTATCTCCACCGCCAACGATAACTACATGTTTTCCTTTAGCTGAAATAAATGTACCTTCTTGTAGGTGATGATCCAATAAGCTCTTCGTCGTTGAAGTTAAGAAATCTACAGCGTAATGTACACCATCAGTTGTATCAATATTTTCAATATTTAAAGATCTAGCTTGTTTCGCTCCACACGCAAGAATTACCGCATCAAATTCTTTTAAAAGAGTATTTGCTTTCGTATCTTTACCAACATCAACACCTGTATGAAAGATAACACCTTCTTCTTCCATCAATTTTTGTCTTCTTTGGATTACCGATTTGTCTAATTTCATGTTTGGAATACCATACATCAACAAACCACCGATACGATCTTCTCTTTCAAATACTTCTACAAAATGCCCTCTTTTATTCAAACGATCAGCTACAGCTAAACCTGAAGGTCCAGCTCCTACGACTGCTACTTTTTTTCCTGAACGAATAGTTGGAACCTGTGGTTTCATCATTCCTGTTTCAAAAGCATGCTCAATAATATAATACTCATTTTCATGAATTGTTACGGGTTCTCCATTAACACCATTCAAACAAGCTTTTTCACAAAGTGCAGGACAAACACGTGAAGTGAATTCAGGAAAGGAGCTCATCTTTAATAAACGTGCTAAGGCATGATTAGGATTACCTTTATATACTTCATCATTCCATTCAGGAATTAAATTATGCAAAGGACAACCAGTAACCATTCCTTTTAATTTCAATGCAGATTGGCAATATGGTACTCCACAATTCATGCATCTTGCGCCTTGTTTTCTACGTTCTTCTTCATTCATTGGAATATGAAATTCATTGAAATTCTGAATACGTTCTAAAGGTGAAACAATTGCGTTATCTTCTCTATCATATAATAGAAATCCATCAATCTTTCCCATATTATGCTCCTTTCTTCATTGCTTGGAATGCTTCAAATTCAGCTTTATCATGTGCAATGCCTTGTTCTTCAAAATGAGATATTAAAGTCAGCATCTTAGCGTAGTCACTTGGAACGATCTTTTTGAATTCTGTTGCGTAATCTTCAAAATTCTTTAAGATCTTTTTAGCTTTAGGACTATGTGTTTCTTGATAATAATCTTGAATCATTTCTTTTAATTGTTGTTTATCATATTTATCATGTACTTCTTGAACAGTAACAAGTGCTTTATTTAATTTCTTATATAAATCATGATCTTGATCTAATACATACGCAATACCACCAGACATGCCTGCGGCGAAGTTCTTACCAACTTTACCTAACACAACAACTTTACCACCTGTCATATATTCAAGCCCATGATCTCCACAACCTTCAACAACAGCTTCTGCTCCTGAATTACGAACACAGAATCTTTCTCCAGCAATTCCTTCAAAATAAGCCTTACCACTTGTAGCACCATATAAAGCAACGTTACCAACAATAATATTCTCACTAGGATCGTATTTAGACTTAGAATCCGGTGTAACGACAATCTTACCTCCAGATAACCCTTTACCTACATGGTCATTGGCATCACCTTTCAAATAAAGCGACATTCCCTTTGGAATAAATGCTCCAAAAGATTGTCCTCCACCACCAGTACATTCAACTACATATGTATCTTCTTCTAAAGAGTCATTACATTTTTCAGTAATTAATGAACCTAATAATGTTCCTGTTGTTCTATTTTCACTAGAAATATGGATTGCATATTTGAAAGGTTTCTTCTTTTCAATATATGGTAAGAAAGATGGAATTAATTCTTTTTCATCAATTGTTTGATCTAAATGGAAGTCAAAAGATTCTCCATTAACATGGTGTCTAAATTCTGCATTAGAGACTTCAGTATGTACAAGTCTAGATAGATGAACATTTGTATTATCTTTCACTTTTAAACAATCATTTCTACCAACCATTTCATCAATTGTATGGAAACCAAGTTGAGCCATGATTTCACGTAGTTCTTCCGCAATAAACTTCATAAAGTTCATAACATGTTCTGGTTTTCCTTTAAATCTTTTACGCAGTTCTTCGTTTTGTGTCGCTACACCAAATGGACATGTGTCTAAAGAACATACACGCATCATCATACATCCCATGGATACAAGTGGTCCAGTCGCAAAACCAAATTCTTCTGCCCCTAAAAGACACGCAATAGCAACATCTCTACCACTCATTAATTTACCATCTGTTTCAATGATAACTTTTTCTCTTAAGCCATTTTCAATGAGTGCTTGTTGTGCTTCAGAAATACCTAATTCCCAAGGCATACCTGCATGATGAATCGAAGAACCAGGTGCTGCACCTGTACCACCATCAAAACCAGATATTAATATTACTTGTGCACCAGCTTTTGCGACACCACTCGCAACCGTTCCAACACCTGCTTCTGAAACTAATTTTACGGAAATACGTGCATTATGATTTGCGTTCTTCAAGTCATAAATCAATTGAGCAAGATCTTCAATCGAATAAATATCATGATGAGGTGGAGGTGAAATCAAAGATACACCTGGTGTAGAAAATCTTGTTTTCGCAACCCAAGGATAAACTTTAACACCTGGTAAGTGACCACCTTCACCTGGCTTAGCACCTTGTGCCATTTTGATTTGAATTTCTTTAGCACTATTGAGATAAGCAGATGTAACACCAAATCTTCCAGAAGCAACTTGTTTAATCGCAGAATTCTTAAGCGTTCCAAAGCGAGAAGCATCTTCTCCACCTTCACCAGTATTACTTTTTCCACCTAACGTATTCATCGCAATTGCCATTGTTTCATGTGCTTCTTGAGAAATAGAGCCATAGGACATCGCACCTGTTTTAAATCTCTTAACAATATTTTCAACTGGTTCAACTTCATCTATTGAAATAGGAGTGTTTTGTGGATCAAATACTAATTCATCACGAAGTGTATGTGGATGTTTTTGATGTAGTAAAGTTGTATATTCTTTAAACTCTTCATAACTTCCATCACGTACTGCTTTTTGTAAAGCAACGATTACATCTGGAGAATATAAATGTTCATTTGCTTGATTATTGCTTCTTAGCGCATGATAACCAGTTGAATCCAATGTAGTATCAACACCTAATCCTAAAGAATCAAAGGATTGATCATGATTTTTGATAACAAAGTTTTCAATTGTTTCAATTGTACATCCTCCAACTTTCCAAGAAATGCCAGGAAAATAAGTTTGCACAAATTCTTTATCCAATCCCATTGCTTCAAAAATTTTAGAAGATTGATAGGATTGTAAACAAGAAATACCCATTTTGGCAGCAGTCTTAACAATACCAGATAACAATGCTCCATTATAATCATCAATTGCAGAGTGATAATCTTTATTTAACATTCCCTTTTCAATTAGTTCTACAACGCAGTCTTGTGCCAAATAAGGATTGATAGCACGTGCTCCAAATCCTAATAAAGCTGCGCATTGATGTACATCTCTAGCTTCACCAGTTTCAATGATCAAAGAAACTTGTGTTCTTTTCTTTGTATTTACTAAATGCGTTTCAACTGCACTTACAGCGAGTAAACTAGGTATCGCTACATGGTTTTCATCAATTCCTCTATCAGAAAGAATCAAAATATTAGAACCATTATTGTACGCTCTATCACAAGCAACACATAAAGCATCTACTGCTTTCTTTAATGATGTATGTTTGTAATAGAGTAAAGAAATATCTTCTGTTCGAAAACCAGGTTTATTTAGTGTTCTGATTTTCATCAGATCTAAACTAGTTAAAATAGGATTATTTACTTCAAGAACTCGACAGTTTTCACCTGATTCCTGTAATAAGTTACCATCTGATCCAATATAAACAGTTGTATCTGTAACAACCTTTTCACGAATCGAATCAATTGGTGGATTTGTTACTTGTGCGAATTGTTGATGAAAGAAATCAAATAAAGAACTTGGTTTTTCATTCAATACTGAAATCGGAATATCTCTACCCATACTAGCTGTTGGTTCTACACCATTAGCCGCCATAGGTAAAATACCATTTTTTACATCTTCATAAGTATATCCAAATACTTTATAAAGTTTATCTCTTTCTATTTGAGAATATTCATGTACTTTTTGATTTGGAATCTTTATATCAGAAAGATGCATCAAATTCATATCTAGCCATTCACCATATGGTTTAGCGTCGGCATATTTTTGTTTCACTTCTTCATCTGTTAAAATTCTCTTTTGTTTTGTATCTACCAAAAGCATCTTACCAGGCATCAATCTAGATTTTGTTTTGATATGTTCACTAGGAATTTCTAAAACACCAACTTCACTCGCTAAAATCAAACGATCATCATCTGTCACATAATAACGAGATGGTCTAAGACCATTACGATCTAATGTTGCTCCAACGATATCCCCATCAGAGAAAATCATTGCAGCTGGTCCATCCCATGGTTCCATCATTGTTGCGTAATAATGATAGAAATCTCTACGAGAACTTTCCATTGCAGGATTGTGTTTGAATGGTTCAGGTATCATTAACATCATGGCTAATGGTAAATCCATTCCACTGTAGTATAAAAATTCTAGTGTATTATCTACCATAGCAGAGTCAGATCCACTTGCGTTAATAACAGGATAAATTTTATCTAAATCATCTTCTAACAGTTCACTAGACATTGTTTCTTCACGTGCAAGCATACGATCTGCATTACCACGAATCGTATTAATTTCACCATTATGTGCAATAAAACGATATGGATGTGCTCTTTGCCAACTAGGTGTCGTGTTTGTTGAAAAACGTGAATGTACAATAGCGATAGCAGTTTGATAATCAGTATCTTTCATATCTTCATAGAACGCGCGTAATTGATTCACTAAAAACATACCTTTATATACGATTGTGCGTGAAGAAAGCGAACATACATATGTATCTTCACTACCTTGTTCAAATTCACGTCGCGTTATATATAACATACGATCAAAATCAATACCTTTTTTACATTCTTTTGGTTTATCAATAAAAACTTGTTGAATGTTAGGCATGCAAGAAATAGCTTTATCTCCTAGAATTTCTGGATGAACAGGAACATCTCTCCAGCCTAAAATCTTTAATCCATTCTTTTTAGCTATAACCTCAAACATTCTTTTTGCGAATGTACAAGCTAAAGAATCTTGTGGTAAGAAGAACATTCCAACACCATAAGATCTTTCATCTTTTAAAGTAATGCCACTCTTTTTACATTCCTTAGAAAAGAACTTATGAGAAATCTGCATCAAAATACCAACACCATCACCAACTTTTCCACTCGCATCATGACCAGCACGATGATCTAATTTCTCAACAATTTTCAGCGCGTCATCTAATACTTTATGATCAGCATGACCATCAATATTAACAATCGTTCCAATTCCACATGCATCTTGTTCAATATTTTCCCATATTCTTTCCATATATACACCTCACAC
>CAVHRL010000064.1:0-12115 GCA_963638375.1 Lachnospiraceae bacterium | reverse complement strand
ATCAATTGACTTTTCAAACGTATTAGCTTGAATTTCACATAACAACGTCCCATCATGATTCATTCTTTCTTTATCACAACAATATCTCATCTATGTATTTTCCTTTTCCTCTATATTGTTTTCTAGCTAATTTAACTTTATTATCCCCTAAATGAGTTTCTTGTGTTCTTATATTTCTATAACACTTTTTTCTAGTTCACAAATATAACATCTTTCTATAACCTCTAAGTTTGAAACGGCTTTATCACTTATAAATATATATTGCATCCCTAAGTTTGTGGCAGCCAAACAATGCTTACACTGTTCATCGGTAATTTCCCCATTTATAAAAGCATTAATGATTTGAAACATACAATTATCTGCAATTGGCGCAACAATATAATCACACTTTCTAGATTCACTTATAATTTCTTTAATGTACGGATGCTCTTTATACTCATCTAATGCTCCTCGATAATACGCAAATGTCATCATCCATTCTTGATTAACTTGATATTTTTTTTCTGTTAAATTTTGGTCATCAAATCGAATATAGTAAACAGAAGAATTATCATAGTTGGAAACAAATGTAATTGCTTGATTATAACTCTCTCCAGTATAAAACCCTTGTCCAAAATCATTATTAATTCTTCCTTTACGAATATCAATATCACCAACAATCTTATTTTTCGCACCATGAAAAAGTATTTTCTCATTCCCTTTTAAATTATCTCTCCAAAACATTTCTTTTAGCCTATTTAATTGAATATCTTTTTCAAAAGCGTAGTTATAGACTTCTTCAATAAATTTCTGAGAAGGTTCTGTTTCTCCATCTTCATTTCTAGAAATAGTAGCTTGTTCTACGTGAAATATTCCAGCAAATTCTTCTTGTGATATATTTAATATTTCTCTAATTGATTGCAAATCTTTATTTATATTATATTTCATATTGCTTTTCAACAAAAAAAGCTTACCTTTCAGTAAGCTCATTCAAAGATTCCACCAATTGTGATATTAGAATCTAATGAAGTAATAATTGCTTTAGAAGATTCATATAATTCTGATACTGTATAGTAATCTTTATTACATTGTTGTGCTTGTAATGTTTCATCAGATACAACATTCATTGGATGTACTTGAATGTTATATCTCAAATCTGGATATGTACCTTCCATTGTTGTATACGTTAAATCTGCACAAACATTATCAATGATAATAGATCCATCTTCATTTTTGGTTATATCCAAACTTGCACACATTCCTACTAAATTCTCTTGATTTAATTGTGTAGAAATGAGATTCCCCATTGCGTAAAACACTGGTTTATCATTTACCCATTGAAATGGTTGAATGACATGAGGATGATTTCCTACAACTACATCTGCACCTGCTTTTGTTAGTTCATCTGCGAGTGTATATTGTGTATCATTCACTTCATGAGAATATTCTGTTCCCCAATGCATAGATACGATAACAACATCATTTTCGCTCTTTGCCTGTGTGACTTTATTCAACATTTCTTCTTCATGTCCTGGAAAATAATTCACTTCCCATGAATAGTCAGGTTCAATACCATTTGTATTTTCACAATAAGCTAAGAATGCGATTTTGATTCCATTGATTTCAATGGAAGGAATTACGTTATGCTCTTCTTCTGTAGAATTTGTTCCGCTCATTAATACATTTGTTTGTGCGTTCCAAAAATCTCTAGAACTTTGTACACCTGTAAATCCTTTGTCCAAACAATGATTGTTTGCGGTAGAAACAAGATTAAAACCTTTTGATACCATATAACTCCCAAATTCTTTTGGGGAATTAAAAGTTGGATATCCACTCAATCCTAATTCTGTTCCACCTAATATTGTTTCTTGGTTGTAGTAAGCTAAGTCATAGTTACTTACTACATTTAAAACTTCATCTAATTGTTTAGAAAAGTTATAAGTTCCATCTTCATTTGCATCTGTATATACAGAATCATGTAGTAGACCATCACCTGTTAAAAATAAACGTACTTTATTAATACTTGGTGTTGATGTTGGTTCTACTGTTGGTTCATTTGTTGAAATAATAGAAGCTTCCTTTTTCTCTGATTGATTTGTGAATAAATAGATCACTGCACAGATACCAGTACATACAAGAATCAAAGAAATAATCAGTAAAAACACATGAAATTTTTGTATTTTACGTTTTCTATTCGGCATAGTCTCCACCAGAAATGCCGTAGTATTCTTCCATAGTCATATTTGGATCAGAATTGTATAGATTTGTTGCTTCTTCAACACCAATATAACGGAAATGCCATGGCTCATATGTATAGCCAGTTGCTTCTTCTTTACCTTCTGGATAACGCATAATAAATCCGTATTCATGTGCGTGTTGTGCTAACCATTGTCCTTCTGCAGTGTTCGCAAAATCTTGGTTTAAGTTATAACCATTTGCTTCACATGAAATATCTGCGGTTAATCCTGTTTGATGGTCTGAGTATCCAGGTCTAGATGAGTAAGTATCGGCTGCTTCTTGACCATCTCTTGTAACATAGCTATTGTATAGTTCCGTTTGATATTCTTCACTTCTATAAGCAGAAGTAACCACTGGATAAACACCATCCGCATTAGCAGCCGCAAACATATTCGCAATCGCATCTGCTGCTTCTTGTTTCATTTGTGCATCACCATATGCAGTAGGAACTGTTATATTCACTAAATCATTAGGAACATAACCATCTGGTAATTTATGTTTTTTATTGGCAATGATCAATAAACTATCTGTACTTGTAAATCTAGAATCTGATTCTGGATCAATCGTTGGTTCAATAGTTGGTTCTGATGTTGGTGTTGATGTTGGTTCTATATTACTTGTTTCTTGATTTGTATCTTGTTTATAATCTTTCACCAAAACACAACCAATTACACCAACCAGAAATATAAGCATCACAAGAAAAGTAATCAACAATTTTTTTGTCATTTGAATTACTCTCATGTTATGCGTGCATGTTAGAAATCATATATTCAACAATCTTTGCACAATGTACTGCAGCTTTTCCTTCAAATTCATCATATGAAACAACAGTTTCTTCATCTGCTTTATCAGAAATCGCACGAATGATTACAAAAGGAATATCATTTAAATATGCTGCTTCCGCAATCGCTGCACCTTCCATTTCGCAACATTCCGCATGAAAACTATCACGAATCCAATTCTTCTTTTCAGCTTCATAAATAAATTGATCACCTGTTGCGATTCTACCATCATATACACCAACTTCAGGAGCTACTGTCTTTACTGCTTCTTTCGCAAGTTTTCTTAAACTTTCATCTGCTTCAAAACAAACTTTTCCTAAAGAAGGAACTTCACCTAAGGCATATCCAAAGTTTGTAGCGTTCACATCATAAAAAATCGCATTTGTAGAGATTACGATATCTCCAATATTAATATCATTATTTAAAGATCCCGCTACACCAGTATTCAATACATGTGTTACATGAAATAGATCACATAATACTTGTGTGCACATTGCAGCTCTTACTTTTCCTACACCGCATTGTACAACTACTACATCCATTTCACCTAACTTACCTTCACAATATTCTTGTCTAGCAACAGTAACAGTATTTGTGATTGTCATTGCTTCCTTTAAATGTTTTACTTCAACATCCATCGCTCCAATAATTCCAATTTTCATTTTATTTCTCCTTCTCTTTTATTGTGGATACACTAGATGAGCTTCATCAATGCACTCTAATGTATTTTTTAAATATCTATTTGCCCAATATTTCGCAACGCTTAAGTTTTGGTCTAAGTAGTTACCGCATTCAATCGCAGTAGCTCCTGGAATTTCTCCTTCAAAGTTTACTACAAAAGTAAATAATTCTTTTACAAGTTCAACAACATCTTTACTTTCATAATCACCATGAAGAATCATATAGAAACCTGTTCTACAACCCATTGGTCCAAAATAAACAACTCTATCTTTCCAATCTTCATGATTTCTTAAAAATGTAGCACCCAAATGTTCAATTGTGTGTGCATCTGCAGTTGACATCACAGGTTCAACATTCGGTTTTGTCACACGTAAATCAAACGTTGTTAGAACTTCAGAACCAACGTGATCCTTTCTACTTACATAAACTCCTGGTTCTAATAATAAGTGATTGATTGTAAAACTAGCAATTCTTTCCATATTAAATCATTCCTTTCTCTTTCATCTCTTTAACTAAAAATGTCATGCCAATCGTTTTCGCATCATGAATTTTACCATTTAATATCATTTCTGTGATTTCATCCAATGTATATTTTGATACATTGATATTTTCATCTACATCTAAATGTTGTCCTTTATAAGCACCTTTTTTCGCATAATACATACCAATCGTTTCTGAATCATATGCAGGTGTCGGATACATCAATCCAAGATATTTCCAATCTGTTCCTTCATAACCAACTTCTTCAACAATTTCACGTTTTGCGGTATTCAAATCATCTTCTCCTGTTTCTCTTTTTCCTGCAGGATATTCTAAAGTCACTTCTGATTGTGCATATCTCCATTGTGAGACAAAGAAAAACTTACCATCTTCATCTTCCAACGCAATTCCTACACCACCAGGATGTTCTACAACGATTCTATCCGTAATACTTTGATCAGGTAATTCTGACTTGTCTTCTCTTAAGTTCACGATATTTCCTTTATAGATATAATTTTTAGATATCGTTTTTTCTTTTAAATTCGTCATATTCAGCTCCTAGTGCGTATAATTATAGTATATTTAGGAGAATTATTACATGAACAAAAAAGTATATTTCGCAGGAAGTATCCGTGGTGGACAAAATGATACAGTGCTTTATCATGAAATCATTTCATATATCAATCAAACTGATTCCGTATTAACAGAACATGTAGGTGATGTACATCGTTCCATTCAAGAACAATCTAGAGATAAAGATTCATTGATATATGAACAAGATACTGCTTGGTTAAGAGATTGTGATATTGTGATTGCGGAATGTACGCATCCTTCTTTAGGTGTTGGATATGAATTAGCCTATGCTGAAAAGTATAACAAGCCTACCTATATTTTCTATCGAAATAAAGATACAATGTTATCCGCAATGTTGAAGGGTGATTCTTATTTTCATATTGCTTCTTATGAAGATAAAGAAGAATTATTTCAACAGATTGATACCATCTTGGAGAGAAACGTATGAAAGTATTAATATTATATGGTGTTTTAGGATTTTTATTTCTTATCACATCAATCATTAGAATTAAACAAGAACCTAGACATATTAGTAATGGATTTTTATTAGAATTAGGAATCTTTTATTTATTGTTTTTCCTCGTGTATTTATCTTTTGCTTTGAATGATAGTTTTGGAGTTATTCTTGGCTACGCAATCATATTCCTTGTGATCATATGTTTAGTTATTACTGGCATTTTATTATCGATTGATGGTTTTTATGTCATACGAAAAGAAGGTCTTTCAATTGTTCATATACAACCTATTTTTTGGGGACTATTAACTTTTTTAGGTGCTTTTACTTGGTACTTTAATGCCTTTGGTGGAATATCTGGTTCACAAATGCAAGTTGTTATTTTAACGTTTATTATGAATCTTGTTTTGTTTATTCCTTTATCCATTGGTGGTTTCTTTATCTATTCTTTTATTTATCCAAAGCTAAAGAAACCTTATCCTTGTGATTATATTGTTGTATTAGGTTGTGGAATTAGAAAAGATGGTTCTGTTACACCTTTATTGAAGTCTCGTTTAGATAAAGCGTTAGATTGGTATCATAAAACAAATCATGGGAAGTTCATTGTTTCTGGTGGTCAAGGAAGTGATGAAATTGTATCTGAAGCTTATGCGATGAAACAATATTTAATAAAACAGGGTGTAAAAGAAAATGAAATCATTGAAGAAAATAAATCCACCACAACAAAAGAAAATCTTCTTTTCTCAAAAAAATTGATGAAAGAAGATTCTACATGTGTTGTTTCAACAAGTGATTTTCATGTCTTAAGAACTGCGTTTCTTACAAAAGATCTTGATTTAAATGCATATTGTATTGGTGGTAAGACAGCAATGTATTATGTACCACCCGCAACACTCAGAGAATATATCGCATTACTATTAAGACATAAACAAATCGTTTTATTTTATTTATTACTTATTATCTTTATAACAATCATGAACCTTTAATGATTGTTTTTTATTTCCTTTTTTACTTGTTTGACATAATCATTACAATGAAAACTAATGAGTAATTCGATCAACATCAAACACCAAATGATAGGTTCACACCAAATAACAGCGTCGTATTGAAAAACTGGAATCAAAAAGAATGTAAATAAGATTTTTCCAACACATTCAATTACAGAAGAAAATAAAGGAAGAATTTTTGAACCTAACCCTTGTAAAGCAAATCTTGTTTGCATCAACATACCAAGTACCGCATAGAAAGGTCCTACAACATATAAGAAGTGCGAGCCATTCGATAGAATCGTTTCATCTGTACTACCTGAAATGAGATGTATCAATGTTGGTGCACTAAAAGCTAATATCAACGTACAAATACCCGCAAATACAACATCAAATAAATATGCATCTTTCATTGCACGTAGGATTCTAGCGCCTTGATTATTTCCTTTATTTTGACCAATGAAAGTAGAAATCGCTACACCCATAGAAATAAATGGAAGGTTCATAACAGCGTATACTTTTCTTGCCGCAACGTGTCCTGCAATGATTTTTGTTCCTAAGCCATTAATTCCAGATTGTAAAATAATACTACCAATCGATACGATAGAACCCATGATAGCCATTGCGTAACCTTGTCCTGCAAGATCCTTCATTAATTCACTATCCCATGTAAAGTCACTTTTTTCTGGAACAACTTCTTTGACACTCGTTACCATATAAATAATACAAAGAACTGCACTGATACCTTGTGATAAAACAGTTGCGATTGCTGCACCAGCAACTCCCATATTGAACCAAGCCATAAAAGCATAATCTAAGAAGATATTTAACAATGATGAAAATACTAAGAATACAAGTGGCATCACTGAATTACCAATTGAACGTAATATTCCAGAACATAAGTTATACGCAAACATCACAAAGACAAAATATCCAATAACATTAATATAAGCTAATGCTTCATTCATGATTTCCTGTGGTGTATCAATTAAAACTAACAATGGTTTTAACGCAAACATTGAAATAATCGTTAATAAAAGAGTTGTAAATATTCCAATCACAATAGAACCCGCAACTGCTTTTTTCATGCGATGTGAATCACCAGAGCCATACGCTCTAGCGATAACAATTGAAAAACCAGAACTTAAACTCATTGAAAATCCGACTAATAATTCAAAAATAGAAGCAGTAGCACCTACTGCAGCCAAAGAATTCTCTCCCAATATATTTCCAACTAATGCCGTATCGACTGCATTATATAATTGTTGAAAACAATTTGAGATAAAAATAGGAATCATAAATATAATTAGATTCTTTAAAATAGGTCCGTGTAACAAATCAACGGAACCTTTTACTTTTTCATTACCCATACTGCCACCTCAATGATTCAATTATAATCTTCTTTTTCGGAACAAAGTTCCGATTATATCCATAGCATTTTGTAACCACTTACATTAAAATAAAAGTGTTTGAAAAAAGGAGATTAAAAATGAGTTTTCCAAAGACTTTTTTATGGGGTGGCGCTGTAGCTGCTAACCAATGTGAAGGTGCATATCTAACTGATGGCAAAGGTCTATCATGTGCTGATATGTTAAAGGGAGGAAATGTTAAGACACCTAGAATGTTCTCCCCTGTGATTGAAGAAGGCGTATATTATCCTTCTCATGAAGCAATTGATTTCTATCATCATTTTAAAGAAGATATTGCTTTATTTGCAGAAATGGGTTGGACAGTGTTTAGATTATCTATCAACTGGTCAAGAATCTATCCTAATGGAGATGATGAACAACCAAATGAAGCTGGTCTAAAGTTTTATGATGAAGTATTTGATGAATGTAAAAAATATGGTATTGAACCATTAGTTACTTTATCTCACTATGAAATTCCTTGGGGTATCGTAACAAAATATCATGGATTCGTTGATAGAAGAGTCATTGATTTATTCGTGAAATACGCAACTACATGTTTTGAAAGATACAATGGTAAAGTTAAGTATTGGTTAACATTCAATGAAATTAACTGTGCATTGATGCCAGGTGGTGGATCTTATAATGGTGTTGGTTATGTATCTGCTGAAGATTTAGCTAATACAGAACAAAGACCTGTTGATAAGTTGATTGATGATCCTCAAAAGCGTTTTGAAGCATTACATAACGAATTTGTTGCAAGTGCGAAAGCTGTTATTGCTGGACATAAGATCAATCCTGATTTCATGATTGGTTTAATGATTGCACATATGACATCTTATGGTTTAACACCAGATCCTAAGGATCAATTCTTAAATCAACAAAATACAAACTTCATGAATAACTATTGTGGTGATGTCATGGTTAGAGGTGAATATCCTCATTTCGCTAAGTCTTACGCAAAATCACAAGGCGTTACAGATACTTCCTTTATGGATAATGAAGAAGATAAGAAGATTCTTAAAGAAGGTGTCGTTGACATGTATACTTTCTCTTACTACATGACAAACTGTGTTACAACACATGAAGAAGAGAAGGCAAAAGGAAACGTATTCATGGGATGCAAGAATCCTTACTTAGAAGCTACTCCTTGGGGATGGCAAATTGATCCACTTGGATTACGTTATACTTTAAATGAATTAGCTGATCGTTATCCAAATGTTCCACTCATGATCGTTGAAAATGGTATGGGTATGATTGATAAAGTAGAAGAAGATGGTTCTATCCATGATTCTTACAGAATTGACTATCTAAGAGATCACGTAAAAGTGATGAAAGATGCAATTGAAGAAGATGGCGTTAATTTGATTGGTTATACTACTTGGGGTCCAATCGATCTTGTATCTGCTGGTACAGGTGAAATGTATAAGAGATATGGTTTCATCTATGTTAATAGAAATGATGATGGAACTGGCGATTTCTCTAGAAGTAGAAAAGACTCTTTCTTCTGGTATAAAAAATGTATTGCTTCACAAGGTGAAGATTTAGACTAATGAGACAAAAGGTACTGTTTATACAGTACCTTTTAGTATGTTTCTAATTGTTTTTCGTACATGCTTGCATAGTATCCTTTTTGATTCACTAATTGTGCATGTGTTCCTTCTTCAACAATATTTCCATCTTTTAATACGATAATGCTATCAAAAGATTGTATCAATGATAATCGATGTGTAATAACAATGATTGTTTTATCTTTTATTTGATTCAATTTATCTTTAAGATCGTTTTCTGTTTTTCTATCTAATGCAGATGTTGGCTCATCTAATACAAATACATCTGAATCTTGATAGAACATTCTTGCTAAGGCAATGCGTTGTAATTCTCCACCAGAATACCCATCTTCTTTAGATGTAAATACATAGTCATATGCATCTTCGTTTTTATCTATGAATGTATCTGCACCTGCTTTTTCAGAAGCTTTTTTCACTTTCTCATTAGAACCATTTGATGTTAAAGAAATATTATTCTTTACACTTGTCAAAAACATTGAAGTAGATTGTGGCATGTAAGAAAGTGTCTGATTTTCTTTCTTTTTTACGATTCCTTTTTGAGGTGCATATAAACCTATCAACAATTTCATAATTGTAGATTTGCCACTACCACTTTCACCAACAATTGCGACTTTTTGATTCTTTGAAATCCTAAAAGAAATGTCATGTAAAACTTCTTGATCATCATATGAGAATGATACATGTTCCATTTCTAAAACATTCTTAGTATCTATTTTTCTCGTATCTTCTTGTTGTTTTAGATCAATGATTTCAAATACTCGATTTTGATAGATTGCATATTCATCCACAAACATTTTCATCACAGATACAGAAACAATCATTTGATTGATTTGATCTGATAGTTGTATCGCTATCATAATATTCGCAAATAGAATTGCTCCTGTAGAAGCTAAAGAAGCACCAACAATCAAAAGTATGATTTCTTCTATACATTCAATATAAAACATAGAGATAAATAATCTTGAAGAATTCATTGCATTATATTTACGTAACAATTGGTTTACTTTTATAACTTTCTGATCTAATAATTCATGAAATTTATTTGTTAAAGAAAATGTTTTAACTTCTTTCTGTCCATCAATTTCTTCATTCAAGAAATTTACAATAGTGTTTTTCTCTAATGTCATTTCTTCCATAGTGTGCGCTCTTTTTTTAGAAAACATACGAAGTAAGAAATACTCAATAATACTGATAACAATACATAGCATTGCGATTCTATAATCTACATACCATAAATAAATGACAGAAAAGAACCCAGATATCACTGGCATATAAATACTACCAGCCATGATCCATCCAACGAGATCTACCATCTTTGTTAGATCCATTGACATACGATTCAATACTTCTTTATCCGAAATATTTTCTACTTCCTTTTCATCACTATGGATATAACTATCTATCATCTCTTGTCTTAGTTTTACTCTAATTTTCTGTTCGATCTTTTTAATATTGAATATCCCAAAACCCATCAAACATGTAAATAGAAATGTTCCAAATAAATATAAGATTCCCTTTTGTATTGTGAAATCTGTATTCTTAGATGAAACTAATAACAATATCTCTTTTAAAAAGACACCAACGGATGAGAAAGTTAAAAACTGTCCTAATCCAGATACAAACACAAAGAATATATATGGTATCAAATACGGCTTCAAATATGATTGTGTTCTAATAAATACTTTCCATTTATTCTTTTCCATACTTCGCCTCATATTCTTGATATGTTCCATCAAACACAATGGAACCATTCTCCATCACAACAATACGATTCATCTCTTTTAATAGTTCTAATTGATGTATTGTAAATATCATTGTTTCTTTTGGATATTCTTCAATGATATTTTGTAATATTTCTAATGCATTGTTACTATCAATTCCTGAAAAAGATTCATCAAATAAAATGACATCCTTATGATTCATTAAAGCTCTCGCTAAAGAGATTCTTTGTTTTTGACCACCACTTAAATTCGATCCATTCTTTTCTAAAACCATTTGATCATCATCTAAGAAATCATTGATCTTACAAATCGATAATAGATGTTGATATTCTTCTTCATCACTATCTTTCCAACAAGTAATATTATTTTTTACAGTATCAGTAAATAGATATGGAAACTGTTCTACAAAAGTAACATCTGGTAAATCAGCCATACCAGTATCTTGTTTGATCCATCCTGCAATCATCTTTAATAGTGTAGATTTCCCACATCCACTTTTTCCTACGATAGCGATCTTTTCACCATATGAAATATGAAGTGAAATATTATTCAAAACAATTCTATCTGTATTTGGATATTGATAAGAAATGTTATTTAAATCAATTTCATTTGTTTGATTTTTATTTTCTATTTCTTGTTTAATATTGAATTCAACAATTCTTTTTACACTCACAAAAGCTTTCACACTTTCTGTAATAAAATCAGAGAAATGAAGTTGATCATAAACTACGCAATTACAAATATATTCAATAGATAAGAACGTACTTAAAGATATTACTCCTTGTGCTATGAAATAGATACCACCAACACATAAACTTAATATTGGTAATAGACCTAGAAAGATACCAATCATACGAAAAGGTAATGCTTTACTTTCTACATTTATATAAGCATTTGTATAATCTAATACTTTATCTTCATATAATTCTTTTGCGAATTCATCGATACCATTCATTTTAATGATTAACCGATTTTCTAATATATTAGATAAAATCGTATTCATTGATATTTCTTTTTGCTTTGTTACTTCATTCGCACTAGAAACTGTTGAAGAAAATTTCTTTTGAATAAAGATAGAAATTATTGTAGCTAAGATATAAATACAAGATAATTGAATATTTAAAACAAAAATATACACCAACACCACCACTAATCGAATGACTTGGTAAATGATATCAATCAATGTATCAGATAAAAAAGTAATACTACTAGATGCATCATTTTGAATCAACGAATATAAATCA
>CAVHRL010000063.1:0-12169 GCA_963638375.1 Lachnospiraceae bacterium | reverse complement strand
GCAACAATTGTAAAAATCGTTACAACAATATTTAAAACTGTTGGATCTTTCTTGAATTGACCCTTCTTTGGTTTCTTCTTTCCATTTTTATTCTTTGGTGGATTCACTGGAGGAATATCACTACCACCACCATTATTACTTACGACCTTTGTTGGAGAATCATCTACAACTGGTGTATTTATATTTTCAGCACCAAATTCATCTGGAGCATCTGGAAACAATGGTTCTAGAACGTCATTTGATTCTTTTGGCGTGTTGAAATCAAAATCCAAGTTTAAAGATTGTTCGTTTTGAACATTTCCTAATTCTTCTGGAAGATCCGGAAATGATGGTTGATCATCGTCAACCGTTGGAAGCTTTGCAGTTTCATCTAAATCAATACCTTCAAATGGATTATTCATTAGTCAATACCTCCAATTTCCCATCTACCATTGTTATTTACTACATGGAATGTAGCACTACTTTGAAGCTCTGCAGTATTCATAGAAGTATCACTTTCATAGCTCCATGAAGCATTTACATCAATACAGTTTAAAGCTGGTGATTGTTCATTTCCGTCACCATCTGTATAAGTAACTGTATAATCATCTACTCGATTTACACTGTTGATCGTTACATCTTTTACTTGAATTAAACTATCTCTACCATTTTGAGATAGATAAAGATCCATGTCTTTATAGAAGTTATATAAAGTATACGTTTCAAAATCAGATTGTTTTTCTGTAAAGATATACTGCATACCACCAATATCGTAGTTACCATCTTTATTTGTCCAAGTATAGTACTGACAAATAAAGTTCTTTACGACTGTTTCGGCAATTGCTTCATCTCCGCTGTATTCATTTCCATTATCATCTTTCAAAGTTTTGCCATCTAATGCGTTATTCAATTCTTTGAAATATGTTTTATTGATATCTGTTGGATTATTTCCAATAGAATAGTAATCATTTGAATATTCATTATCTACTGCTTCTGTTTCAACAGTATCTCCACTACCAGAGCTAGAATTCATTACTTTGAAAATGTTAAAACAAAAAGCAAACAAAATAACAACAGCTGTCACTAATAAAATCAATGTCAAAATGCCATTGATCTTTACTTTTTTCTTTGCGTTCTTTTTCTTAGAAACTGTCATAAAACCGTCCTTTCCTAAAAATGCACCGTAATATTCTAGCACTTTTAACATTCTCTTAAAAGAATGTGTGTAACTTCACATATTTCACAAATTATTATTCTTCTTGTAATCTTTCAACCATCGCAAGTAACGCTTTGGCACTATTGAAGTTTTCAGGTACGATTTCAGAAGCTGGAATTGATATATCATAATGATCATTTAATGTTGAAATGATTTGTAAGATATCAAATGAATCCAAAATATGATCATCAATCAACTTTTCTTCTTTCTCAAAATCTACGTCTTCTTTAATATCTTCTAATAACTCTAATAATTCTTCCATTTTCATTCTCCTTTTACTGTATTCAATAAACTTGATTCTTGAAATGGTCTAGCCATAACATAATCATACGCTTTGTTTCTTAAAATGATACAAGGTAACGTACGACTTAAGAATAAATAAATTCCTTCTGTCACAGAATACGCACCAATATTCTCAAATACAATCAAATCTCCTTCATTCAATCCTTTTTCATACTTGCGAATCAAAATATCATTTGTAGAACAAAGTGATCCACAAACACACCATTCTTTCATTGCCACTTCTTTTTCTGTAATGTGTTGTGTCACAGGTACATTCATTCCCATCATACTTCCATAATAATTGATATGATTGATCCCACCATCAATCAAACAATAATTCACACCTTTGTTTGATTTCAAATCTACGACTTTAGAAATATATGAACCACAATACGTCGTAAAGAATCTACCCATTTCAATTGTTACTTCATGCGAAAAGGAACATAGTTCTTCATGAATTTCTTTTAGTGGTTTTAAAGTATCTGAATACTCATCATTTTCAAATAAAGATACAGATAAACCAGGACCATATTCTAATTGTTCCAACGCAACGCGATGTTCATTTTTGATTTCATCATACAATTCTTTCAACATCTCTAATTCTTTGATTTGTTTTTCGATTTTCTTTCTTTGTGTTCCTACAAAGTAATGAATTCCAACAATATCAATATTTGGATACTTTGTATCTAAAACTTCTAATAAATCTTGTTTTGACATTCCAAATTGAGAACCAGCATTCAATCGTAATAATACAGATACGGTTTTATTTTGATTCTTTGCCTCATCACTAATCAATCGTACATGTTTTTTTGACTCCGCAGTTAACACCCCACAATTATATTCAATCGCTTCATGAATATCTTTTTCTTCTTTATTTACACCAGAATAGATAATCATGTTTGATGGAACATGTAATGTCTTACAAATAGATAATTCTCCTGGAGAACATACTTCTAATTTATCAACAAGTTCTACCATTGTAGGAATCAAAAATGGATTGGCTTTGATGGAATAACAAAGTTGATAACGATTGTCTGTAATTGCACGAATCTGTTTCACTCTTTCTTTTAACGCTTCTAAATCAAAAACGTAACAAGGTGTTCCATATGTCATAGCGATATGTTTGAGTTCTTGTTTATCCAACATGTTTTTTATCTCCTAATTCTTTGAGGACATGACGATCAATTTTTCCATTCTTACTCATTGGCATTTCTTCTAATTGAAATGCTTTATTTGGAAGCATGTAAGAAGGTAATATATCATGTAATGAAACTAATAATTCTTTGCTGTCAATCGATCCCGTATAAAACAACAAAATTCTTTTCTTTATAGAATCATAAATGCAAACCGCTCTACTAACAAATTCATTCTTTTCTACTTGCGCTTCTATCTCACCAAGTTCAATGCGATGTCCCAAATGTTTGATTTGAAAATCTTTACGACTTGTATAAATCAAATTCCCATTACAATCATACTTCCCTAAATCACCTGTTCGATAGATTCTTTCATATGTCTTTGTATTCAATGGATTCTGTACAAACACAAGATTTGTTCGTTCTGGATCGTTGTAATATCCTAAAGAAACACACGTTCCCGATACACAAATTTCTCCTTCTTTGTTTGTTTCTTCAATCAAACAATCATTTTCATCTAACAAAAATACTTTTTCATTTTCAAATGCTGTACCAATTGGAATGCATTCATCACTCTCATACAATCGATTTTCTAACACATGATACGTACAATTACATGTAATTTCTGTAGGCCCATATAAATTAACAAATGTTGTATGCGGTAATGCTTCTTTCCATTTATTCAATTGTTTGATTGGCATCACTTCACCAGAAAACATCACAAGTCTTACTTTTTCAGGAATCTTATACCCAAATCCATTCATGATAGATACAAAACACATCGCACTCACTGCCCAAGTAAATACTGTACATTCTTTTTCACAAACATAATCCATTAACTTCATTGGATTGGAAAAGTATTCTCTAGGAATGATGGCAACAGTCGCACCTGTATAGATTCCACTATAGATATCTTTAACACTCACATCAAAATCATAAGGTGCTTGATTACCTAAGATATCACTTTCATTAATACCAGTAGTATGTACAAACGTCTCAATAAAATCTAAAACGTTGCGATGAGAGACCGTTACACCTTTTGGTACACCAGTAGAACCAGAAGTGAAGTTTACATACAATGGATCAATATCTAATCGTTTCTTTCTTACTTCTTGTAATCCATCTTCATTGATACACCCATTATTTAAAATAGATTCTATCGTGATGATTTCACAACCAAAATACTTCTCTGCTTCTAATAAATGTTCTGCATCCGTCAATATCACTTTTGGTTGTAGAACATCCTCTATTTGTTTTAAACGATGTTGTGGTTGTCTTAAATCTAAGAAAGAATAAAAACCACCAGCGTATACAACACCAAATAATCCAATCGTTGAAAGAACACTTTTTTCCATGTAGATACCTACAGGTTCATTCATTCGAATTCTTCTAGCTAAACAACTACCAACACATTGACTCTTTTCTTCGAGTTCTTTATATGTGATATCTGTTGTAGGATCACAAAACGCAATTTTATCTGGAACTTTTTTTACCGTTTCTTCTAACCACTCTAATACATTTTTATTCATACTCTAAAATCCCGCATACATCATCGCAACTTCATCAAAACCCGGTCCATACGCACCAAACAAGATAATTGCGAATATCAATCCATATACAATTGTCCATCTTAATGGCATTGGCATCTGATACAACAAACCATGAATGAATATTTTCTTTTCTTTGAGAATAGACACAATCATAACTACAACCAAAGCCATAATAATAATCAACCACTCTTGATAACTTAATCCTAATGTAGGGAATAACGTTATTAATTCATCTACATTAAAATTCATAAAAATACTCTTAAACATTGTCCAACCAATCGTTACAGTTGAAGCTCTAGATAACATTTCTCCAACAATCACAATCAAGAATAATTTCACAAAACGAAATGTACGAACAACAATTCCATTGACTGGTAAATGATGTCCTTCACACCAATGTTCAAAAGGTTTCTCACAAATCATTTCAATCACCATAAACACAAAGTAATACAAGCCATATATGATATAAGTCATATTTGCACCATGCCATAAACCATTACACATCCATACACAAAACAACGCAATTGTAGGACCAATATACTTCGCAATCATTTTTCCTAAATGCTTCTTACACCATTTTGTCAGCTTTTGTGTAGGTTTACTTAAAGATACTGGATAAAATACATAATCTCTTAAAAAAGCACCTAATGTGATATGCCATCTTCTCCAAAAATCACTCGCATTTTTCGCAAAGAATGGTTGTCTAAAATTCTCAGTAATTTCAATTCCAAATATTTTCCCAACCCCTAAGGCGATATCAATCGTACCTTTAAAATCCATATACAATTGAATCGTACATAAAACTGCTGCAAGTAAGCATAACGCTCCACTATTCTGATAACTTGTAAATAAAGTATTCACAACGCCATTCAATCGATCCGCAATGATCAATTTCTGAAACAATCCCCAAATCATTCTTTCTACACCAAACACAAAGTTATCTGGCGTGATAGAATCACCTTTCTTTAGTTGTTCAATCATGTCATTAAACCTTGTGATAGGCCCTTCCATAATTGTTAAAAAGAAACTATTGTAGAGTGATAAATCAAAGAAGGTTTGTGCTCCTTCTATTTTCTTATTGGATACATCAACTAGATAACTGATATTTTGTAGTGTGTAATAACTAATACCTAAAGGTACAACGATATTGATCGTCGTCCAAGAAGAACCGCCAATCAATCCACCTAAAAAATTTGTATATTTTAAACCAACCAAAACAATAAGATTTAAGAATACACCCACTACTAAGATTCTCTTTTTCTTCTTTTTGAATTGTTTACGATCAACACCTTCTGGTGCTTTTTTCATAGAAGCCAATTTCTTACTAATGAGATATGTAAGAAATGTTGTACAAAGATTATAAAGAATCAATAATTTTGAGCACAAGAAAAAGAATACATAATTACCAAATAATAAAGTCATCCAACGATATTTCTTGGGAAATAATGAATATAAAATCAAAATGAATGGAACAAATCCTAAATAAAACAATGGTGAACTATACGATAATTTCATAATCAATGATATTCAGAAGCATCCGCATACAATTGATTCCATGCTTGATACTTCTCATCCTTTCTATGATCACCAAGATCATAATTCGTTTTCATATACGCACCTAGACTTGTACAGATTTTCTTTGACCCATTGAGATTTAAATGATCTCCACCATCTCTAAAATCATTACTATAATCAAAATCAATCTGCTGATTTAATGTTGTTTCATTGTAATCTAAGTATTTCACATCATGTTCATCACACCATTTTTGAATACAATCATGTCTTCCTTGATTCCAGTTCAATGGATTGACTGTATTCACCATGAGAAGTTGACTGTTATTTTTCTGACACAAATCATAGATTTGATTCAACGCTTTTGAACAATCTAATCTCATATGCGAAGATTGATGATTTTCTTTCATATACTCTAATGATCCAGAGTAGCCTATCACATTAGTGTATTCATTAAATCCTTTTCTAGAAGAATAATCTTGTGATGATTTAAGTTTGTCTATATTGTGATAATGAAAGATAGGAAATATTTTCATTAATAGTAATTTCATTGTATTCACTGTGGTGAAACACATATTTACATCCACAACAACCAATTTTGTTTTTTTATTTTGATAGAACTTTTTCAATATTAAAGAAGCATCATGTGGAAACTGTCCTGCAGTACATGCGTTAAATGAAGTGAATCCTTGTTCTCCATACAGTTGTATTGGAGAATATGTTGCCCAACCTTGACTGTCACCTAGAAATAATGCATCGTATGATGTATCTGATTCTTTGTTGATGGATTCTATTTTTGCGAGTACGTCTTGGTATTGATACCCATAATCTAAATATTGATAAAAAGGAATACTAAAAACAGTTAATAATACACAAAAGACGATTCCACTTAAAACTATCCCACGCCATGTATATCTCTGTTTCATAGTACTCCCTAATTCATCTTCTTCGTGATGATTTGGATGATTTCTTCATTATCTTGTTTACCTTCTTCAACCAAAGCAGATAAATGAGAAATCTTTTCATTTACTTCATCCATACTAATATCTTCTGGTTCTGCCACAAAAATCAAGTTATTCGCTGTTTTTGTTGAGTTCTTTGGATCAACAAGTAATTCTTCATATAGCTTTTCACCAGGTCTTAAACCAGTAAATTCAATTTGAATATCTTCATCAGGAATCAAACCAGATAATTGAATCAAATTTCTAGCTAGATCAACGATCTTTACTGGCTTGCCCATATCAAGGATAAAGATTTCACCTGTCTTTGCGTATGCACCAGCTTGTAATACAAGCTGTGCTGCTTCAGGTATTGTCATGAAATAACGAATGATGTTTGGATCAGTAACAGTTACAGGTCCACCTTTTTCAATCTGTTTTTCAAATAAAGGAATGACAGATCCATTAGAACCTAACACATTACCAAAACGAACTGCACATAACTTCGTAACACCATTGTTCTTATATCCTTCAACAATAAGTTCACACATTCTCTTTGTAGCACCCATGACATTTGTTGTACGAACTGCTTTGTCTGTAGAAATCATCACAAACTTTTCTACATAGTTTGTAATACAACATTCCACAACATTTTTTGTACCTAAGACATTATTTTTGATTGCTTCTAAAGGACTACTTTCAACCAAAGGTACATGTTTATGTGCTGCTGCATGGAAAACAACATCAGGATGATATTGTTTCATGATTTCATCAACTCTATTACGATCTCTAACAGAACCAATCAAACAAACAACATCAGTAATTGTTTGATCATGTCCTTGTCTTCTTTCCATGTTGATTTCTTGTTGGAGATCATACATGTTATTTTCATAGATATCTAATAATACTAATCTCTTTGGTGTAAACTGCATGATTTGACGAACAAGCTCAGAGCCAATGGAACCACCAGCACCTGTTACCATAACCGTTTTTCCTGTTAAGTAGCCACCTATTTCTTCATTGTTAAGATAAAGTTCTCCTCTACCCAACAAGTCATTGATATTGACATTTCTAACAGAAGCTTTTTCACCTACATTATTTTGTAATTCAAAAGATACGATCTTTGTACGCAAATTCATTTGTCTGCATCGTTCAATCATTTCTTTCAAATCTTGTTTTGTGATATTTTTGATTGCGATATAAGCTGTATCAATATTGTATTGTTTCACGATACGAGGCATATCTTCATCTGTACCTAATACAACGACACCACTTAATCTCTTCTTTACTTTTTGTTTGTTTTTATCAATAAAACCAATGATACGTGTATCATATAAATCACTATAAGTAATTTCACGCATTGCCGTAACACCTGCAGATCCTGCGCCTAAAATAACTGCACGATGACTTCTATGACGTTGTGCGGAATCTCTACGAACAACACGATATACAAGTCTAAGTCCAAGCATTAGTAATAGTTGTAACATACCTGCAATGACTGGTACAGAGCGTACATACCAAGGAATCATCAACAGTAACATCGCAAGCCACCAAATAAAGTTACCTACAAACACTGCCGCAGATACTCTTAAAGCTTCATCAATAGAAATAAACATCCATAATGATTTATTCAATTGGAAAGCAAGAATCGATACCAAATTTGCGATAACAGGCCAAATCATATAAGCCCATAAAGCTTGATATTCAAATAAAATTGAAGCTCTACCAAAATCCGTTCTTATAAAATACGCAAACCAATATGAGAAAACAACAATCGTAATATCAACAATTGCCATGATTACTTCTCTATGTCTACTGATCCATCTATAAAACTTCTGCATAAAAATAACACACGTAAGTTTTCCTTACGTGTGTTATTATACAACACTCAAACAATGTTACAAAATTTCTAAAGTGAAGTTTCACTGAATCTTAAGATTTATCTTAATGCGTACCAACCGGTACCTTCATCTTTCCAACCTAATCCAACTAACCAATTATGTTCATCTAGACTAATTGTATAGTTATGATTGTTCGCAAATGCATATGGGTTATATTCTCTTTTTACTGGAATACTATCTGAACTATTCGGTTCTGCAGAATACCAACCTATACCTTCATCTTTCCACCCTAGTCGAACTAAGTTATTCTTTTCATCTACACTTAAAGTGTAATGATGTTCTCCACCTACTGGATTATAGATTCTATACACTGGATAATTACTATATTTTGGTGCATTCCATCCTACACCTTCATACCTCCATCCAAGTTTTGTTAGATTATTCTTTTCACTCTTATTAGATGTGTAAAAGTGTTCTCCACTATATGGATTATACAAACGATACATTGCGACCTTTTCAACGTATAACTTAGAAATGCTTCTTTCTTCTGCTTGACCACAACGATTACACGTTCTTCTTTCTTTGCCTTCTTTTGAAGAAGTTGCAGCTTCAACCGTATACCACTCTGACCAACTATGACCTTTTTTATCAATTTTGACTGTGTAAGATTCACTACATCTAGAACACTGGTATTTCTTATATCCATCATTTGTACATGTTGAATCATGTATTTCAGCAACATACCAACTATGACCTAAAGCATTGATTGTATGTTCTGAACCATGTGCACCACACGTCACACATTCTTGATATTCTTTTCCTGTATTTGTACATGTTGGATCAATTCTTTTCGTTGTCCAAGTATGGCCTTTCGATGCAATATCTTCAATCTTTGTCTCTTTACATTCTGTACATGTATAAGTTTTAATTCCACTTTCCGTACACGTTGGTTCTTTTGTGACTATTCCTTCATTCCATTTATGATTTGCATATGGTAATTCTTCTGTTTTAGTTTCCGAACAATCTACATCTGTACATGTATAAGTTATTTGTCCATGTTCTGTGCAAGTTGATTCTTTTGTTATTGTGCCTGCATCCCATGTATGAGTATGCGTGTTATTTGTTGTGAATGCTTTGATACAAAAGTTCCCCCAATACCATGGCCACTGGTTTGTACTCGTTCCATAAAAACTTTTTCCTGAATTCAAGCTAACAGGAGCGTCCCAAACTTTTGTTCCATCTGTTTCCCAAGTAACCCCTTGTTCATAATCTAATGCATAGCTATCCGTTGTGACAACCACCGCAAATGTAGAACCAGGAGTTAATTGAACAGATTCCTTTAAAGGAATCGTATATAACCCAGCACTTGATGTTGTACCTTCTGTTGTAGCAGTTTCTTGTTTAGTGCCACCATAATAATTGTTAGGATATGGATTATTCGGATCTAAATCTGTATATATTTCTATTTTATAATTCACATTTGCGACATGTGTGAAAGACAAAGAAACTGCTTCTAAATTCTCTGAAGTAACTCCATCTTTATTTTGTACCGTAAAAATGTTGGAATATGTTTTATAAGCACAGATATTACTCGTTACATTATGTGTATCAATTCCACCATCTAATTGGTAGTTATTATCATAATTATCTGCAGAATCCATTTCAAAAGCCCATGCAGAATCTAATAAAGAAGCATTTTCATATGACATCCAAAAATAAGATTGTGTAAATCCCCAGCTATTTCGAATCAGCCAAGCTCCATTATTACTAGGTTTATCTCCCACAAAATTATCTTTAGAAAAATCATCATCCCATCCAACAATCATAACGTTGTGACCACCTCCAGTGGCTGTTGGAGAATAATACGTCCATAATTGTTGATTGCTATTCCATAATAGATAACTATCCGAATGATAGTACTGTACACCTACAGCACCATATTCCATAATCGCTCTTTTTACATCATCTGTATTATTAGCTAAGCTCATTACATATGCATTTTTCAAATGTGCTACATCTTTACTATATGCGTACTCACTACTCAAACCGTTATCTAATACATTATTAATATTCTCTGTCGTATAAGGAACATCACTTTCATTCACAGCTCCAGACCATTGCGATAATCTTCTTACTGCGTATTCATACATACCACCACGATTCAAATAATTATAATCTGTACCATCATAATAAGTACTTTGATCACCTGTTGTTCCACCTAGTGGATCTACAACTGAATTATATGTAAAATACGCCAATTGCAATTCACTTAAATCAACTGTTTTATTAGCTAACCCTTTATTGATTAAAATGAATTCACTTAATCCTAATGCCGCAAAAGCCCAACAAGTACCATAACTACCTTGGTCCCTTACATCTGGATACTTACTTTTATCTAGTTGATAAGAAGAAGGAATAATATCATTTGTCGAAACATCACTTATATATGAAGGAACATCATCTGCATAATCACTGATAATTGCACCATAGTTATTATCATCTGTATTTTCAACAACTAATATGTTGTTTTCAGAAGCTATTTCTTGTGATTCTTCTTCCGTATTTTCTTCTACTTCTAAAGCATCTTCACTTGCAGGTTGTTCCCCTTCACCTTCCGCATAACAAATCCCAATTGTATTAAAACTAAGAAATAAACTTAAAAGTAGTGTAATGAATTTACGACCTTTTCTATGCATTGTTTTTAACATATCATTCCCCTATCCATCAAATAACCATTTGATAAACTTAATTAAAATTTTACACAGTATAAGTTATCTAAAGGTTATCATTGTTAGAACAATATTTTTTCATTCAAAAAGAGTAGAAAATCTTCTACTCCTCTATTTCAATGCGTACCAACCAGTACCTTCATCTTTAAAATTTTTGATTACTCATATTTTTCTACAACTACTTTACACCTCTTCTTACAAAAGGTTATTCCATACAACAAAATATTTCTTCTTCCATCATTCACCAAATATTCATAATATCTTTTTTCTTTGATTTGTTGTATAGCAGTTTTACACATTTCATCTACATCTTTAAATTCTTTCGTGTATTTTAATTCTAATACAATACCAGAATCAGGATTTCCTGTTTCCACAATAACATCCGCAAATCCTTCTCCAGCTTCTACGTTAGATTTTACAAGCCACTCTGCATTCCCAGTCAAAATTCCAACTAACAAATTATGATATGAATTTTCTCTTTCTTTTTCATTTCCCTTTGCATCATACAAACTAATAGAATTACTTAATACTTGATTTAAATAATTCTCAATTTTTTCAGCATCAGCTATCTCTATATCCTTCCAAAAGTTTTGTAATGCATCCGTATTAGAAAATATCTTATTTTGAAACCATTCATGTATTTGAAACTGAAACACTTCTTTTACTTCTTTATTTGGAATAACTAAACTGTATGCACCTTCTTTATTTACCCCAACATATGTCAAATAACCAGTCGTAAACAAAACACTCCACAAATTATCAACGCTATTATCTATTTCATCATATGTAAGATCTAAGCGAATTTGTTTTTCAATTGCTTGTCCTGAAATCAACTGTTCAATTTCATATCTAGTTGTCCGATTTGCCTTATCTACAAATCTTTTTACTAAATCATTTCCACTTGAATTAATCCAATATGGTTCTGCCGTAGCATTAGAATCATAATTAATTTTATCAACATGATTGATAACATCCCATGGACAATATAC
>CAVHRL010000062.1:7236-12372 GCA_963638375.1 Lachnospiraceae bacterium | reverse complement strand
ATATATATGGATGAAAGACAAATTAGAATGAATTTACAAAATAAGCTATCAGAATATTTATTTTCATTAAAGAAATTAGATGTTAATTATATGATTGCTAGAACAATGATAGATAAATTAAATGAATTTCCTGATGTGACGATTGAAGAAATTGCGTATCTAGCAAATACGACACCTTCATCTGTTACAAAGTTTTGTAAACGTATAGGTTATAATGGCTTTAGCGACATGAGAGTTTCGGACAAATCCCAAAATACTATTTTCCCTTATCGTTATATTGGTAAACAATATAGTCATATTGAGTTTATTGATAACTATTTGAATACAGTTGATCAAATATATCATAATATTGAAAATTATTTAGATAAAAATGACGTAATAGAAATTGTTAATAAAATAAAAGAAGGAAAGCGTGTAACGATTATTTCAACACTTTTTGGATATAATTCGTTTATGATTTTTAGTGAATTCATGATTGATTATAATAAAACTGTTTATGAAATAAATAGAGATTGCGAAGATTCTTTAATCGAAGAAGCTTATAAAAAATCCGATTTAGTTTTTGTGACATCTTTAACTGGCCAATGGATGAGAGAAAAGTTCTATCAATTAAATACAGTAAAAGAAAAAACTATCTTACTAACTTACGAATACAATGATCCCAATCTTTTTAAAACAATAAAATTTAATAAGATACCTGATTTCTTCTCCTCATTTGTCATAACAAGTAATTCTATACAAGCGTTTTTTGTTTTACTTGCCTCTTATTTAAAAGATGATTCTATTGAAGACTAAAAAATTCAAAGTGTACAAAGATTTCAACTTTTATACTTTTTGTATAAAATTAAAACATGAAGAAAAAGAAAATCATTATAACAGTTGTTATTGGTTTGCTAATTGGAATACTAGGTGGAAGTTATCTCTATGTTTCAGATTATTATCATGCAGACGCTATCGCAATGAATCAATTAACAAATGAAGATCTTATTACAGTGGAAGAAACAGATGATTATATTTCTTTTGCTCCTGAAAAGTATGATACGGGAATTATATTTTATCCTGGAGCGAAAGTGGAAGAAGAAAGCTATGCACCTTTAGGAAAGTTATACGCGAAAGAAGGAATATTATTTGTGGTTGTTAGAATGCCATTTCGCTTGGCAATCTTAGGAACAGATAACGCAAATAAAGTATTAGATAATTATGAAGTTGATCATTGGTATATGGCAGGACATTCATTGGGTGGTGTATGTGCCGCAAACTTTATATCAAATCATTTAGATCAATTTGATGGATTAATATTAATGGCATCGTATAGTACAAAAGATTTATCTGAAACGAATTTAACGATTCTATCCTTATATGGCTCTAATGATGGAGTTCTTAATAAAGAAAGCTATGAAACGAATTTAACAAATCTGAATGATAATTCCTACGAAGAAGTTATCATTGGAGGAAATCACGCACAATTTGGTTCCTATGGAGAACAAAAAAATGATGGTATCGCAACAATTGATGCGCAAACGCAATGGGAAGAAACGGTACAATATACGAAGATGGTAATGGAATATGGTGGATGATGTATTAGAAGGATTAAATGAAGAACAGATAGAAGCTGTCACAACAACAGAAGGATATATTCGTGTGATTGCTGGAGCAGGATCAGGTAAAACAAGAGCTTTAACGCATCGCTTTGCCTATCTTGTAAATGATTTAGGGATACGACCTGGTAATATTTTATGCGTTACTTTCACAAATAAAGCAGCTTCAGAAATGAAAGAAAGAATTCATCAATTAACAGATGATAATGATACTGGATATGTTTGTACATTCCATTCTTTTTGTGTGTCTATCTTACAAGAAGATTCTCATGCGATACAATATCCAAAATCATTTCTTGTGTTAGATAACGCAGATATAGATGCTATGTTGAAAATTATCTATGAAGAAAGAAATCTAACACTCAGAGATAAAACATTTTCTAACGCAAGAGATATGTTTGAAATGAAGAAATGTGTTGAAGAACCAACTTACTATAAATATCTTATACAAATGTCTGTAGAAGAATTACATCAAAAATATTTAGAAGCAACGAAATTAGATGATATTTTATTCTATGGTTACTTATACCAACAAAAGAAATGTTTTGCGTTAGATTACAATGATCTAATATTTTTAACATTATATATATTTCAAGAATTTCCACAAATACAACTAAAGTGGCAAAAAAGATTGCAATATATCATGGTAGATGAATTCCAAGATATTGACCCACCACAATACGCGTTAATGGAAAGTTTATGTGGATACCATCAAAACTTATTTGTTGTTGGTGATCCTGATCAAACCATCTATACGTGGCGTGGGGCAAGTATCAATTCTATTTTAAGTTTTGATAAAAAATTTCCTGGAGTAAAAACAATCATGTTAATGAAGAATTATCGGTCTACTCCAGAAATATTATCAGTAGCGAATTCGCTAGTTTCTAAAAACAACAATCGTATGGAAAAAGATTTGGTTCCTGTTTTAAAACACGGATCAAAAGTTTTAGTTCATCACGCAGATAATCCAAGAAAAGAAACAAAGTGGATCATTCAAGAGATTCAAAGATTATTAGAAGCAGGGAATAGCTATGGTGACATAGCGATTCTTTATAGAGCACATTACGTAACGCGTGTCATTGAAGAAGAATTTATCAAAGAAAAGATTCCATATATGATTTCTTCTGGTGTTCAATTTTTTGAAAGAATGGAAATCAAAGATGCGTTATCATATCTTCGATTGATTGCGTATAAAGATGATCTATCTTTCATGCGAATTGCGAATGTTCCAAAAAGAAATCTTGGACAAAAAAGAATGAAGTTTCTAAGAGAGTACGCAGATAAAAATCATATAACACTTTATGAATCTTTAAGACAAAACTTAGAAGAACCTTTATTCAAAAATACCAAAGCTTTTTCTTTCATTCAAATGATAGATTCCTATGCAAATCATATGAATGAAAACCCAGTATCTGAGTTATTAACAGATGTATTAGATAAATCGGGTTATGAAGAACTATTAAGAACAGAAGGTTCACAAGAAAGATTGGATGATCTGGCAGAATTAAAACAATCTATCTATGAATGGGAAACAACGGTAGGCGAAGAAGTAGATTTATTATCTTATCTAAAACATATCGCATTATTTACAAACGCAGATATTGCGATAAAACAAGATAGAGTTCGACTAATGACCGTTCATGCCGCAAAAGGATTACAGTTTCCATATGTATTTTTAGTGCAACTTGTTGAAGGAATCTTTCCATCTAGAAAGATACGCACAATGGAAGGAATGGAAGAAGAAAGAAGACTTGCTTTTGTTGCGATGACACGTGCAGAGAAGGGTTTATACTTAACGGATTCAGGTGGAAGAAATATAGGTGATACATCTAGATTTCCATCTAGATTCTTGTTTGATATTGATCCAACACTATTAGAATACACAGCACAACCAAGTGCGGATTATATCCAAAAAGCATTAGATAATATTGAACGTATCAATCGTAGTTTTATTCCAAGTGCTTCTGAATTATCATTCAAAGAAGGAGACAGAGTAAGACATAGAGTATTTGGAGATGGTACTGTAGAGAAGATAGATTATGATGAAGAAGCAATCATCATTCTATTTGATTCTATGCAAACACCACGTGCAATCGCACTACGTGCCGCAAAGAAACTAGAAAAAGTACAAGATAAACCAGAAAGATATTCTTAAGGGTGATATATTTATCACTCTTTTTTAAAAACTGCTAAGTATTAAAAATGCTTTAAAACACGCTTAAAATCAAAGAAATTAAAAAATAACTTAAAAAAACTTCAAAAAAATTAGCACTCAGCACTTGACTCTGCTAAATAAATGAGTATATTAATACTTGTAAGACGAAAGAGTCTTAGAAAAGAGGTAAATATATGAGATATTTAGATCGTAGAAATGCAAATTTATTTGATGACATGTTTGATGATATGTTTAGAGCGCCAGTGATGGGCAACACACAGTTATTGAAAACAGATATTCATGAAAAGGATGGAAAGTACATCCTAGACATTGAAGTTCCTGGTGTAAAGAAAGAAGATGTTAAGATTTCTCTTTACAATGGTAACTTAACAATTTCTGTTGAACACAATGAGTCCAATGAAGAAAAGGACGCTAAAGGAAGAGTAATCCGCCAAGAAAGATACAATGGTTCTTGTAGTAGAACATTCTATGTATCAGATGCAATCAAAGATTCTGATATTCATGCTTCCTTCGAAAATGGTATGTTAACAATCGCATTACCAACAGAAGCTCAGAAGGAAGAAGAAACAAAGAAATATATTGACATTGCGTAAGCATTTTCCCCTTACTGAAAGTCTATGTAGAAGTACATAGGCTTTTTTGTTGAGTGAGAAAAATGATTTTTAAAATTTTGTTGCTTTACCACAGGGGTAAGCGTATATAGTGTCATCAAGGAAAGTACTTGCCATAAGATGGAGGGCAATCAAATGAAAATCATAAAAGATATATTGAATGATTCATTATTTATACAATCCATCACAAAAAAACTGATTTATCTGTTTTATTCTTATGGGCATATATTTGGCACTAATATGGATGTGGTAAAATAAATTATGAAATGTAATATATGTGGAAATGACATGATAGAAGGAGCACTTGAAGTTGGTTACGGAGAATGCTTTTGGATGCCTAAAAATTATCCGTTATCAAATATGCTGCGTAAAAAATTCACAAAGCACAGTAAAGTTCCTGAAGAATTAGTAATGTTGAAATATGAACATTATTTTTGGGGGAATAAATCAAGGTTAAAAGCATATCGTTGTAAGCACTGTCAAGCAATCATTCTTTTGGAAAATGATTTAGAGTACGAAGATAAGAATTTGTATCTATGAAATAAGCAGAGGTTTTTTGCCTCTGCTTTGTTGAAAGGGAACATATGAAAATAACAGAAATGGCTAAAATATTAGGTGTATCTACTAAAGTGTTAAGAAATTACGAAGAAAAAAGGTATATTTTCTCCTTTGCGTGATGATCTGAATTATAGAAATTATTCTCTTTCTGATTTCTTTTATGCAATTCATTCAATGCGTTTTAATAGATTGG
>CAVHRL010000062.1:0-7226 GCA_963638375.1 Lachnospiraceae bacterium | reverse complement strand
AGATTGGGTATTCCAGTTGGGGAACTTCATGATAGTTTTGAAATCCCAGAAAAATTCATCCAAAATATTGAAGTTGCTTACTTAAAAAACAAAGAAAATTTCACATATGATTTTTTGAATATACAATTTTTATCGAATTATAAAAAAGAGTTTTCGACAGTAATCAATAATTGAGGTGCGAGTGGTTTGAATTGTCAGAAGATGAAATATTTTTGCCATATTCAAAGTTAAACCAATTGGAAGAAGGAATGATTATAGAAAATGATGTATTTACTACATGGTTAAAGTATGTACAATACATGAGACTAGAAATGATATTTCATTCGAAAAATGATGGATATCATTGCTTACGATTCCGAAAGAATACATCAAATATTTTAAAAATGATTCTATCGATTGTGAAAATGTGATAAAAGCCAAAAGTATTATGTGACAATTATAAAAGCAATTTCAGAAAAAGATATATTAAATCAATTCTATGAATTTTTAACAAAATTAGAGAAAATGAATCTATTGGTTAATTGTGAAGAATTTTTTCGTGTCAAATTATATCTAATAATAGAAGAGGAAGATTGTTATTACAAATTAATGATTCCAGTAAAGTAAAAGCGGAGAAAACTCCGCTTTTTATCATAATAGATGAATATGATTCTTTTCACATTCTTCAATCATTTTATCAGGCCAAATGCTTGCTTGAACTTCACCTACATGTGCTTTATTCAATAACAACATACATAATCTAGATTGTCCAATGCCACCACCAATTGTATAAGGTAGCTCCTTGTTTTGAATCATTTGATGATAAGGTAAAGATAATCTTCCTTCACAATGTGCATCTTTACATTGTGAAACAATAGATTCTTCATCAACACGAATACCCATAGAAGAAATCTCTAGTGCTCTGTTTAATGATGGTAACCAAAATAACAAATCACCATTTAGATTCCAATCATCATAGTCTGGAGCTCTTCCATCATGTGGTCTTCCACTACGTTTTAATGGATGACCAATCTTTTTAATGAATACACATCTATGTTCACGTGTAATTGCGTTTTCTCTATCTTTGACAGATAAGTCAGGATAACGATCCTCTAGTTCTTGTGAAGTGATGAAATATACATCATCTGCTAAATGACATACAGCTTGTGGATATTTATACCAAACTTCATGTTCCATGTGCTTGATAACTTTAAAGATTTGTTTGACCGTTGCTTCTAAAACTTCTTCGCATCTTTCTTCTTTTGTGATGATCTTTTCCCAATCCCATTGATCAACATAAACAGAGTGTAAATTATCTACTTGTTCATCTCTTCTAATCGCATTCATATTTGTATATAGACCTTCATGTACGTGAAAGCCATATTTCTTTAATGCATATCTTTTCCATTTAGCTAAAGATTGTACAACTTCAATTGTTTGATTAGGTAATTCCTGAATATCAAAATGAACAGGTCTTTCAATACCATTTAAATTATCATTCAAGCCAGATGCTTTTGTGACAAATAATGGTGCAGAAATTCTTAATAGATTCATTTCTTTTCCAAATTCTCTTTGGAAAGTATCACGAATATACTTGATAGCTTCTTGTGTCTCCATAACACTTAATACTGGGTCATAATTTTCTGGTGTAATTAATTTCATAAACATTTCCTCTTTTGTTTAACATTATAACAATTTGTGCAAAATCATTGAATAAATCTATTCTTTTCGTAAAATAAAACAGAAAGTGGAGAAAAAACATGACAAGAATTGATATCGCAATTATAGGAAGTGGCCCAGCAGGACTTGAAGCAGCATTAACTGCTAAAAATAGAAATAAAACAATTCAAGTATTTGGAACTAAGAATTTATCGAATAAGATGCAAGTTATTGATCACCCAATCACAAACTATTTGGGATTATCTAATATTACAGGGAAGCAAATGGCAGAAGTCTTCACAAAACAATTAGAAGATGCAGATATTAAAATTACTGAACTAAAAGTAACAACAGTATATGCAATGGGGGATTATTTTTCCTTGCAGTTATCGAATAATGAAATGATAGAAGCAGAAACTGTTATTTTAGCGAGTGGGGTGGTTGCGGGAAAACCATATACCGGAGAAAGTGAATTTTTAGGCAGAGGTGTTTCGTATTGTGCTACTTGTGATGCACCACTCTATAAAGGAAAAGATGTCATTGTGATTGGCGGATCTAGCGAAGAAGAAACAGAAGCAGAATTCTTAGCAGAAGTATGTAATGAAGTGAAGTATATTCCACTCTATCAATCAGATGCTCATTTCACACATGAAAATATAACAGTTATTCATGAAAGACCTATAGAAATCAAAGGTGCAATGAAAGCAAATACACTTATAACAGATAAAAATGAATATAGTACAGATTGTGTATTCGTATTACGTGCAGCACAATTCCCATCTCAATTAGTACCAGGTTTACAAGCAGAAGGAAACGCAGTGAAAGTAGATCGAGAAATGAAAACGAATATTCCTGGATTATTTGCCGCAGGTGATATTGTGGGATTGCCATATCAATTTATTAAATCTGCAGGAGAAGGAAACATCGCAGCGATATCAGCTGCAACATATATTGATACAAAGAGAAGGAATTAAATTCATAAAAACAAAGACATATAAGCTTATCAAAATCATAAGTTCATATGTCTTTTACTGTAAGTAATTAATTTTTGAATTTTATTGTTTTTTGAATCATCAACAAAGATACCAACGTTGAAATACATTCACTGATCCAAAATGCATGCCATACTCCAACTGCACCTAAGAATCTAGATAAGATATAAGCTAATGGAATAATACAAATGATATATCTTAATAAAGAAATAACTAAAGAACCATTTCCATTACCTAATCCTTCTAATACTCCACAAACAATAACAGAAACAGAAGATACTAAGAAACCACAACTAATGATACGTAATGCTTGTTGACCTATTTGTATTGTATTTTCATTTGTTGTAAATAACATCATTAATTCTTTTGAGAATGTCATACAAATAAATGTACCGATTGCCATGATAATGATTGCTAGTAATAGAGAAATACGAAATATTTGATGTACTCTTTTATTTTCTCCAGCACCATAGTTATAACCAATGAGAGGCCTAATTCCTTGGACAATACCATTTACTGTTAAATAAATGAATGTTTGTAACTTGTAATAAATTCCTAATACTAATACATACATATCTGAGAATTCAGCTAGGATTCCATTTAATGCAGTAATCATGATGGAAGGTAATGATAGATTCAACATAGAAGGAATACTAACACTATAGATTCTCTTACAAATAGATGCATCAAACATATCTTTTGTTAGATGAATTTGTAGATTTAAACCATTTCTAAAATAAACAAAGATATAAATGATAAAAGAAACAACTTGTCCAATACCAGTAGCTAATGCAGCACCTGCAATTCCCATCGCAGGAAAACCAATTCCAAATATCATCAGTGGATCTAAAATGATATTTGTAATACAACCACCTAACATCGCAATCATTGAAACTGTCATTTTGCCTTCAGCTTGGAATATCTTCTCAAAGGCAATATAAACACAATTTGGTAATGTAAATAGAAATACAATCGTTCCATAAGTGATACCACATTGAATTACATCTTGATTTGAAGTAAATAAACTTAAAAATGGTTTTAAACTAAAAATACAAAGAACTGTCAATACAATTGCGTGAATGATTGATAAAAAGACACCTAAAGAAACAGTCTTATTTGCTTTGTTATGATCGCTCGCTCCTAAAAAGAAAGCCGCAATCGCATTCACACCAATTCCATGTCCAACCGCAACAGCAGTAACGATCAATTGCAAAGGATATACCAAAGAAAGAGCTGTCATCGCATTCTCTGATATTTGCGCTACAAAGTAACTATCCACAATGTTATATAAAGAATTTACTAACATGCCTAATACCATTGGTAGTGACATCGATACAACAAGTGGTAATATCTTCTTTTCTTTCATGTATGTTTGTTCCATTCACACCTCCATAAAAAAATCGCCACATTGATATGTGACGAAAAGTGGGAATATTCCCAGGAAAAGTTCACACTAAGTTTTAGCTGTGAGATATTACAATAGTTTCTATAAAATGTCAAAAATTATATAATCATTTTATGAAAAAAATACCATCTTATATTCAAATCTATCAACAAATATCAGATTCTATCATTCACGGTTTCTATACCTATGGGATGAAAATACCATCTAAAAGACAAACAGCCTTAGAAAATAATTGTAGTGTTATTACTGTAGAACATGCGTATGAATTATTAATCGATGAAGGTTATATTGAATCAAAACAAAGAAGTGGATATTTTGTTTGTTATAAAGTTGGAGATCTATTTGAAACAAAGGTAGAAGAAAAAGAAATCTTTATTGCAAATAATGGCGAAGAAGTTTTTCCGGCAAGTGTATTCGCTAAAGCAAGTAGAAAAGTATTATCTATGATGAATAATCAATTACCTTCTAGAAGTGAAGGGAAAGGAAATCTTTATTTTAGAGAAGCAATTAGTAAATATCTAGCTAGAAGTAGAGGATTGATTGTTGATCCTGAACAAATCATTATTGGTGCAGGGAGTGAATATTTATATTCTTTGGTCGTGGATTTATTAGGTAGAAGTAAGATCTATGGAATTGAATCACCATCTTATGAAAAGATACGTGCGATATATCGTGCAAGTGGTGTAAAAGTAGATCAATTAAAACTAGGAAAGAATGGTATTCTTTCTTCTGAATTAGAAAGAACACCTGCATCTGTTTTACATGTGACACCATATCATTCGTTTCCTACTGGTTCTACAACAGATGTATCAAAAAGAAGAGAATATATTCAATGGGCGAATGAGCATCATGCATATATCGTAGAAGATGATTATGAATCAGAATTTACACAATCCTTGAAACCTCAAGAGACTTTATTTTCATTAAATTCAAAAAAAGTCATTTATTTGAACACTTTTACAAAAACTATCTCGTCATCTGTGCGAATTGGTTATATGATATTACCAAGAGATTTATTAAAAGTTTATGAACAAACACAATCATTTCGTTCTTGTACTGTAAGTGAATTTATGCAGTTGATCGTTTGTGAACTTTTAAATAATGGATCATTTGAAAGAAATTTAAACAGAATTCGTAGAAAGAGAAGTTATGCAAAAGATTGAAGATGTCTATTTCATAGACAAAAATAATGCGCCACAACCCCACACAATTATTGAAAATCCAACATATTACAAAAATGGATATCGAATTACCCATTTTTCTATGGGAGCAGGAACAACAGCAGCACCAGTTCGATATCATCATTTAGGTGTATATTCTTGTAGTCTTGGACAAGTTTATATTCAAGTTTATGAAAAACACAAACCTGTTAAAGAGATTACATTAAAACCAGGTGAATTTTGGCTAAGACCAGCACATACATTATGTGGATGGTATGCAAAAGAAGACACTGTTTTTACAATCATTTCTATGCGCTATACAGCGAATCTACTACCCCCAGCAGAAATAGGTGGGATATGTAACGTAAACCAATTGCCGGATTTAGAAGAAAATACAGTTAAACAAATACGCATTGTTGATGATGAATACTTCAAATTAGATTTTTTACAAATGGGCAAGAATTATCAATATGAATTAGATGAAAAATCTAGTACATTTATAACAATGATTAAAGGAGATGGATTATTTGAATATCACAATAAAGCATTTCATTTATATTCAGAACAAGCATTTCATTCCTATGGAGATGAAAGCACAAAAGTCACAACAGAAACAGGTTTAAAAGCTTTGCAAATAATATTTAAGGATATATAATCATTTCGGAAATGATGTCTTCCTGGAAAGATATTCCAAACCGCTTATGTAGCTGATGACGTCTGTATCATGTTTTTATGATGCGGCTCATCAGTTTTTTGTTTAGGAGAACAAGATTATATGTTATTTAGTTTTGCGTTAATTTTATTATTTAGTACTTTGTTAGGGACACTGTTCACAAAGATACACTTTCCACAACTATTTGGATTCATGATAGTAGGAATTGTATTAGGACCTTATTGTTTGAATTGGATTGATAGTTCAATATTACAGAATTCCGCGGAAATCAGAAGATTCGCACTCATCATCATACTCATACGAGCAGGATTGAATTTAGATCTATCTGCCTTGAAGAAAGTAGGCAGACCAGCTGTGCTTATGTGCTTTCTACCAGCGACATTTGAAATTTTAGGATTTCTACTATTAGGACCAATGATCTTTCACTTATCAACGCTAGATTCACTTATCTTGGGGTCTGTGTTAGCTGCAGTTTCACCAGCTGTTGTTGTACCTAGTATGTTGAAGCTGATAGAGGAAGGATATGGCACAAAAGAAGGAATTCCACAATTGATTATGGCAGGAGCGTCAGTAGATGATGTATTTGTGATTGTGCTATTTTCATCTTTTACTTCTTTAGCGACATCTGGAAGTATGGATGTTATGAATTTTTTGAGAATTCCAACATCAATTTTATTAGGGATTGGAAGTGGTATTTTGATTGGTTTCATCATAGACCGACTTTTTGAAAAGATCAGAGTTAGAAATGAAATAAAAGTTGTTGTGCTATTATGTGTGTCATTTATTTTGGTGGAAATAGAAGATCTATGTACAGGGCATATTGCTTATTCTGGCTTGCTTTCAATTATGTCAATGGCAACGGTCATTCATACGAAAAATGAACCTTTGTCTAAAGAACTATCTTCTATTTATTCATCTATTTGGATCGTATCTGAAATCTTACTTTTTGTTTTAGTAGGTGCTTCAGTAGATATTCAATATGCAACTATGTCTTTCTTACAATCCATCACAATTATTTTGGGAGCACTCATATTTAGAATGTTAGGTGTTTATCTATGCGTTGTAGGAACAAAATTAAATTTAAAAGAAAGAATATTTTGTATGATTGCTTACACGCCTAAGGCAACAGTACAAGCTGCAATTGGTTCGATTCCTTTGACGCTAGGTTTGTCTTGTGGAAATACAGTTTTAACAGTAGCTGTTTGTGCAATTTTAATTACAGCACCACTTGGGGCATTCTTTATTCATTTGTTATATGCGAAACTATTGCGGAAAGATGAATCTTTGAATAATATTATTTGATAATTTTAAGGAATTCTTCAAAAAGTTGTGAATATAAATAGTGTAGAGAGGACATT
>CAVHRL010000061.1:0-12522 GCA_963638375.1 Lachnospiraceae bacterium | reverse complement strand
ATACTATATGTATTAAAAGGAGGATAAGAAAGTGAAAGTAGTTAATGAAGGAAAGAAACCTACAGTTTACTCTGATTTAAACATCAACAGAACTTGTACTGTTAACAATTGTTAAATCAAAAAAAAAGAAAATTGAATTTAACAATTTTCTTTTTTCTTCATCCAAACTTTCAATTTCTTAATTTTTATGTATTACATTCCCGGATATATCAAAATCATATATAACAATGACTATTCAACAAGCTTAATAAATTCTTATACAAATAAAGAAATCACTATTGAACAAAAATATAATGAAACTCTATCAAGTATTATTTCTAAAGGAACTGATTCAATCAAAGAGGAAGTTGCTTCTTTTCTTCATTCCAACGGTTTTTTATTAACTGAAAAAGAATTCACAGATGAGATTCATTCATACTACGAAGATAATGATTACTTTCTAAGATTTATTATGATGCCCACAGAAGCTTGTAACTTTAGATGTACATACTGCTATGAAAATCATGATAAGAAAGAAAATAAACTTGATTATGAAACTATTTATTCTTTTATGGAAGATAAAGTAAAAGAAAAGGAATGGAAACAAATAATTATCAATTGGTTTGGAGGAGAACCATTATTAAAGATAAAAGAAATACAATCTTTTTCTAAAATGATAAAAAACTTAAGAGATAACTATCCTATCATTTCATCAATCACGACAAATGGTTATACTCTTACAAATCATAATATTTCTATATTAGAAAAAGCTGGTGTCTTAAACTATCAAATAACAGTAGATGGTGAAGACCAAGATAAAACAAGGATCTTATCAGATGGTAGTCCAACATATTCTGTAATCATGGAGAATCTTAAAACACTCAAGGATCATCCAATTCAGAGTTGTCAAATTCGTGTGAATATAACAGATGCTTCTTCAAACAATGAACCTTTCTATCACGAATTATCAGATATCATTCAAGCTGATGATAGATTCAATTTAGATATTCATAAAGTATTTGAAAGTGATTATTACAAATTGTCCAATTACAAAAAGTTAGATTTGATCCACAAAGAAAATATAAAGATAGCAGAGTCACTAGGCCTTGCGATTGATTTAGATACACCTAATATTCTTCAATGTTATGGTGCTCAACGGAATTGTTATACTTTTAGACCCGATGGTTCTATTGTTAAATGTACGGTAGCTTTAGATGACGAATGGAATCAGATTGGTAAAGTAAATAGCCATAATGTGGAGCTTTATGATTCAAATGAGACTGATTGTTTGAATGATTTGTCAAAATGTCACAAATGCATTAACATAACAAATTGTAGAAATCTATCTTGTTCAAAAGCTAAAAATTCAAGGAGTGAATGTAATTATGAAGAAAGAAAATAAGATCATTAATTTAATTCTTAAAAATCCTAAAACATATATCATAGCTATCTTCTGTGATTTATTGTCTGCCTGTTTATCAACTCTTTCATCCGTAAGGTTAACGATTTTCACGCAAAGTATTATTGAAGGCAAATACAAAGAAGCTATCATTATTGATTTGGTCAATCTTCTTCTTTTCTTAGGTGCAGTATTTTGTGAGTATATTTATAAAATTTATCAAAATAGAACAATTCAACATTCTATGATCATCTACAGAGATGAAATTGCTCATGTTTCTGTCAGCCAAAATTATGACACTCTTACATCCATCAATTCATTAAACAATGATTCCGCACGTATTGAAGAAGCAATCCGAAATATATTTATCGTTACTGATGCGTTTATTTTTGTTGTTGTCACAATTATCGCATTAGTCTACTTACATTGGTCAATTATGTTTTTCTCTATCCTTTTGTTCGCTATAAATACTCTTGTGCCTGCATTGGAAAAGAAAAGTTCTGAAAAAGCCGAAAAGAAAAGTTCTGATTTACAAAAGAATTATTTAAATAAGTCATCTGATATCTTAAACGGAAAAACAGTTTGGACTTCATACAACAGACAAGAAACAATGATCAATAAATTAAATTCTTGTGGAAATGAGTACGAGCATCAAATCGTAAAAGTCAGAAATTTACAATCCCTTCTCAATACAATACCTTTTACATTTAGTCTTATTGGTCAAACATGTCTAAGTGTTTTTACAGTTATCCTTATCATTAAAGGTTATGTTCTTCCTGGAACAATATTATCTGTTGGCAACTTATCCGGTTCGTTCTTCAACAATCTCAGTAATCTCTTCGCCTCTTATACAAAGATCAATGGTTATGATGCTGTATATAGAGAAAAAGTTAAAGTTGACGATGATAGCGTTAAAGGCAATCAAATCATTTCTAATAACGATATTTCATTAAATAATATCTCTTTCTCTTACATCCCTGAACAACCTGTTATTTCCAACTTCTCTCATGTTTTTGAATCTGGTAAGAAATATCTTATCTTTGGTGCATCTGGTTGCGGAAAATCAACAATACTAAAACTTATTTTCAAACAGCTTTTAAACTATGATGGCAACATCTCTATTGGGGATGTTGATTATTCAAACATCTCTCAAGATCAGATTCATTCCATCATTGGTATGATTACACAAGATAGTTATGTATTTGATGATTCTGTTCAAAACAACATTGAATTAGGAAGAACAGATAATGATATCTATCCTTCCATACAAGCTTCCAAGATAGATACAAATGAAATTAAATTAGAAGATAACGCAAAGAAGTTGTCTGGTGGGCAGATACAAAGAGTATGCTTAGCGAGAGAACTATATGAATATCATCCAATTGTACTAATGGATGAAGTAGCTAACGCAGTAGATGAATCTACTGCGAAAGAGATTTATGAGACTTTATTAAAGAGTGGTCGAACGATCATAGCAGTAGCTCATTATTTACCTGATGGTATTGAAGAATTGTTTGATGAAGTTATTCACATGTAAAAATAGGATATCGAGTGATTCACTCAATATCCTATTTTTGATTATTTGAAATATTCTACTGCACTCTTGAAGATTTCATCTTCTAGATTCTTATCAGGAATATTTACGTACATATTGTCACCACTTCTTTCAGAGTGACCCATCTTACCAAATACTCTTCCATCTGGTGAAGTAATACCTTCAATTGCGAGATAGGAATCATTTGGATTGTAACGTACATCACTTGTTGGTTTACCATCTAGATCAACATATTGTGTAGCTACTTGTCCATTTTCAATAAGTTGTTTTAATACATCCTCATCCGCAACGAATCTACCTTCACCATGAGAGATAGCGACTGTATGGATCTCACCAGGTTTTGTATGTTTTAACCATGGAGACTTGTTTGACGCAATTCTTGTTCTGACTAACATAGATTGGTGTCTACCAATTGTATTGAATGTTAGTGTTGGACAATGTTCATCTGTATCAATGATCTTTCCGTATGGAACTAGACCTAACTTGATTAATGCTTGGAATCCATTACAGATACCACACATCAAACCTTCACGATTATCTAATAAGTCTGTTACTGCTTCTTTTACCTTTGGATTTCTAAAGAAAGCTGTAATGAATTTTGCGGAACCTTCTGGTTCATCACCACCAGAGAATCCACCAGGAATGGCAATGATATGAGATTGATGAATCTTTTCTGCGAATTCATTTGCACTCTTTTCAATGGCAGCACTTGTTAGATTTTTAATCACATAGATTTCTGTTTCTGCACCCGCTCTTTGGAATGCATGTGCTGTATCCCATTCACAGTTTGTTCCTGGGAATACTGGAATCAATACATGTGGTCTTTCAACTGTATAGCTAGCGTGTAATGTTTCCTTAGAATGGTAGTTGATTTCTTCAATTGTCTTTTCTGGATTAACATCTGTATATGGATATACAGGTTGTAATTTATCTTCATATACTTTTTGTAATTCAGAAAGTGACAATGTTCCTTCACTTGTAATAAATTCATAGTTCTCGATTGTCTTACCTAAAAGAATACCTTCTTCTAATGTTTGATCCGTTTCAACCATGAAAGCACCATAACACTTCTGGAACAAGTCATCATGAGCGATAGAATGATCTAACGCAAAACCAATCTGGTTACCTAAAGCACACTTCAAGATACCTTCTGCACATCCACCATTTTCAAGTGTCCAAATAGAATATACCTTACCATCCTTGATAAGTTCTTCCACTGTATCAAAAGTCTTTCTAACACTATCCCAATCAGGATTACCATATGCATCATAATTTGGTTTTAATACATAAACAGAATGTCCAGCTTGTTTCCATTCTGTGGATACAACTTTATCTGCTTTACATGTTGAAACAGAGAAAGCTACAAGTGTTGGTGGAACATCAATATCTTCAAATGTACCAGACATAGAGTCTTTACCACCAATAGCTCCAATCTCTAATTCTTGTTGGGCTTTTAAAGCACCAAGTAATGCAGAGAATGGTTGACCCCATCTTTTTGGATCAGTGTACATATGTCCAAAATATTCTTGGAAAGACATCCATGCATGGTGATAAGAACCACCCGCAGCTACAATCTTAGAAATAGAAGAAATAACAGATTCTTGTGCACCTGTAAATGGATTATCACTCATATCATATGGATCAAATCCCCACGCCATCAAGGAAGCTGTATTTGTTTCTGCATCTAAAACAGGAATCTTCGCACACATTGCTTGAGCAGGTGTTAATTGTGTTTTTCCACCAAATGGCATTAATACTGTTCCTGCACCAATTGTAGAGTCAAATCTTTCTACAAGACCTTTTTGTGAACAAACATTTAAATCACTCGCTAAATCTTTCATTCTTTCAATCATTGGTTTAGATTCAAGAACGATTTTCTTATCTTCATGTTTCTCTACTTCTACATTTGTATAACGCTTCGCACCATTTGTATTTAAGAAATCTCTAGAAATATTAACAATATCTACACCATCTAAATACATGATCATTCTTGCTTCAGATGTCACTTCCGCAACAACTGTAGATTCTAGGTTTTCTGCATCCGCAAGTTTTTGGAACTTTTCAGCATCTTCTTTACGAACAACAACTGCCATTCTTTCTTGAGATTCAGAAATTGCGAGTTCTGTTCCATCTAGACCCTCATATTTCTTAGGTACTTTGTTTAAATCAATGTGCAAGCCATCTGCGAGTTCACCAATCGCAACAGAAACACCACCAGCACCAAAGTCATTACATCTTTTAATCAGTTTTGTAGCTTCTGGATTACGGAATAATCTTTGAAGTTTTCTTTCTTCTGGTGCGTTACCCTTTTGTACTTCTGCGCCATCTTTCGCTAATGATTCTACGTTATGGGATTTGGAAGAACCAGTAGCTCCACCGCAGCCATCACGGCCTGTCTTACCACCTAGTAAGATAACAACATCACCTGCTTCTGGTCTTTCACGCACGACATTTTCACTTGGAGCAGCAGCGATAACGCCACCAACTTCCATTCTCTTTGCAACGTAACCTGGATGATAGATTTCTGTTACATGACCTGTTGCTAGACCGATTTGGTTACCATAAGAAGAATAACCAGCAGCCGCAGTTGTAACGATCTTTCTTTGTGGAAGTTTTCCTTCTAATGTATCTTCGATTGGTGTTAAAGGATCTGCTGCACCTGTCACACGCATTGCTTGATAAACATAACTTCTACCAGATAGTGGATCACGAATAGCACCACCTAAACATGTTGCAGCTCCACCAAATGGTTCAATTTCTGTAGGATGGTTATGTGTTTCGTTTTTAAACATCAATAACCAGTCTTCATCTTTTCCATCAACATCAACTTTAATTCTTACAGAACAAGCATTGATTTCTTCTGATTCATCTAAATCTTTCAACTTGCCCTCTTTCTTTAAAGCCTTGACACCAATAGTAGCTAAGTCCCATAAAGAAAGTGGCTTTTCTGTTTTACCTGCGTAAACTTCTTTTCTTAAATCTAAATAAGCATCATATGCTTTTTGAATCTCAGGATCTTTAATATTCACATCATTGATGATCGTATTAAATGTTGTATGTCTACAATGATCTGACCAATACGTATCAATCACTTTGATTTCTGTAATACGTGGATCTCTCTTTTCTTCATTTTTGAAGTAATCTTGTAAGAATTTGATATCTGCAAGATCCATTGCGAGTCCATTTTCTTGTCTAAAGTTTTCTAGACCCGTTTCGTCTAAATTAATAAAACCATTTAATACTTCTGGTAATTCTGGTTTTTCATAGACTTGTTGAATCGTTTCTGGTTTTTCTAATTTTGCCTCACGTGCTTCTACAGGGTTGATTAAAGTTTTCTTGATCTTTTCTTTATCTTTTTCTGTTAATTGACCTTTGATGTAGTAGAGTCTAGCACTACGTACATCTGGTTTTTGTTTCATTGTTGCGAGTTGAATACATTGAGAAGCAGAATCAGCTCTTTGATCAAATTGACCAGGAAGATATTCAACTGCTAGCACATATTCATCACTTGCTGGAGTAGGAGCTTCTTCTTCATATAACGTATCAACTTGAGGTTCTGATAGGATTGTCTTTTCTGCCATCTTATAATCATCTACATCAATGTTTTCAATATCATATCGATTGATGACTCTAACAGATTCAACCGCATCATTCATTAACGCAATCTTTAAATCGCTTTTTACACCATGGGCTTCTGTAGCGAATGGTGTTTTCTTTTCTACAAAGCAACGATATACACTCATATACTCTCCTTACTTTTTGCCAATATCTGTACGATAATGCATCTTATCAAATCCAACTTCTTGAACAACAGCATAAGCTTTATCTAAAGCTTCTTGTAAGTCTGTACCTTTAGCAGTAATGCCTAAAACACGACCACCATTTGTATAGTACTTTCCATTTTCTTTTTTTGTTCCTGCGTGATAAATCACCACACCTTTATGTTGTCCATCTTCATCTAAACCATGGATCTCATATCCCTTTTCATATTTCACAGGATATCCACCACTTGCCTCAACAACACAAGCACAAGCTTCTTCACTCCACTTTACATCTACATCTGCAAGTGTTCCATCATGACATGCACGCATGATTGTATATAAATCAGATTCTAATAATGGTAATACAACTTGTGTTTCAGGATCTCCAAAACGGCAATTATATTCAACGACCTTAGGTCCATTTGGTGTTAACATCAAACCAAAATACAAACAACCTTTAAATGTTCTACCTTCTTCTTTCAACGCTTTGATCGTTGGCAAGAAGATTGTTTCCATACAAACATTTGCGATATCTTTTGTGTAGTATGGGGATGGTGCAATTGTTCCCATGCCACCTGTATTCAAACCTTCATCATTGTCATTGACTCTTTTATGATCCATGGAAGAAATCATAGGTTTTACAACATTACCATCTGTAAAAGCTAACACAGAAACTTCAGGTCCTGTCATAAATTCTTCCACAACAACTGTATTGCCTGATTTTCCAAAGATGTGTTCAACCATCATTTCTCGAACAGCAGTTTTAGCATCATCTAATGTTTCACAAATCAGTACACCTTTACCTAGTGCTAATCCATCAGCCTTAATGACAACAGGAAATGTGTTCTTTTCTTCGATGTATTTCAATGCTTCTTTCGCATCATCAAATGTTTGATAGTCTGCAGTTGGAATATGATATTTCTGCATCAAATCTTTAGAGAAAGCTTTACTTGCCTCAATGATTGCGGCATCTTTCTTTGGGCCGAAACATGGAATACCTTCTGCTTCCATATCATCGACCATACCTAAAGCTAGCGGATCATCTGGTGTAACAATACAAAAATCAACACCATTTTCTTTTGCGAACTTGACCATGTTTTCTTTATCTGTCGCTTTGATATCCACGCATTCTGCATCAGATGAAATACCACCATTTCCTGGTGCACACCATATCTTTTCAATCTCTTTATTTTCTTTTAATTTACGGATGACTGCGTGTTCTCTTCCACCAGATCCTACAACTAATAATTTCATTTGTTTTACCTCTTATTAATGATGGAACAAACGCACACCATTGAACGCTAATGTCATGTTATAACGATTACATGTATCAATGACATTATCATCACGAATCGAGCCACCTGGTTCAACAATATATTCAACACCACTCTTATGTGCTCTTTCAATATTATCGCCAAATGGGAAGAATGCATCAGATGCTAGAGAAACACCCTTCAACTGAGATAACCATTCTTTCTTTTCTTCTTTTGTAAGAACTTCTGGTTTTTCTGTGAAGAAATTTTCCCATGTACCATCTCTTAATACATCATCATATTCATCAGAAATATATACATCGATCGTATTATCACGGTCAGCGCGACGAATACCTTCTTTAAATGGCAAAGCTAGTACTTTTGGATTTTGTCTTAACCACCAATTATCTGCCTTATTACCTGCAAGTCTTACACAATGTACACGAGATTGTTGTCCTGCGCCGATACCGATACATTGTCCATCTTTTGCGTAAGCCACAGAATTAGATTGTGTATATTTTAGTGCTATAAGGGCAATGATCAAATCTCTTTTTGCGTTTTGAGGAAGACTCTTATTTTCACTAACAATATTTGTTAATAAAGATTCATCAATCTTGATGTTATTTCTTCCTTGTTCAAATGTGATTCCAAATACTTGTTTATGTTCAATTTCATTCGGAACATAATTTGGATCAATTTGTACAACATTATAGTTTCCTTTTTTCTTTTGTCTTAGGATTTCTAAAGCTTCTTCTGTATATCCTGGAGCGATGACACCATCTGATACTTCCTTCTTTAATAAGCGAGCTGTATCTGCATCACACACATCACTCAACGCAGCCCAATCACCATAAGATGACATACGATCTGCTCCACGTGCTCTAACATACGCACAAGCAATTGGTGATAGTTCAGTATCATCTACAAAGTAGATCTTTCGATCTGTTTCTGTTAATGGTAAACCAACTGCAGCACCTGCAGGAGAAACGTGTTTGAAAGAAGCTGCTGCTGGTAGGCCTGTTGCTTCTTTTAGTTCTTTTACTAGTTGCCAACTATTCAAGGCGTCCAAGAAATTAATATATCCTGGTTTTCCATTAACTACAGTTACTGGAAGTTCTCCTTCTTCCATATAAATGCGTGATGGTTTTTGATTTGGATTACATCCATACTTTAGTGCAAGTTCTTTAGACATGTTTTCTCCTTATTTATTTTTATTAAAAATTTGTACTTGTGTTTCACCAGTTTCAATATTCATATGACATGTATATAAAGAAACTTTATTATCTTCATTCAATGCTTCCCAAACATGTGGAGCCCATAAATCGAACTTTTCATGAACCATTTCCCACTTAATTGGTTCTCCTTCAAAAGATGGGATTGGATTTCCATTTGTTTTATATGTTGTAATCAAATGACCATATCCTTTTTCTTCTTCTGGATAATCAAAAAAGTAACGGCCAACTGCACTACCTTCTACGTTCAAACTTTTAAGAATAGACATTTTATATCCTGCACCTTCTACCAAAGCAGAAATACGTGGTGTCCAGTTAGGTCCATCTGGTTCAAATGTTCTTGTACGTAATGCATCTTCGAAGTTTTTACCTTCTTTTAATGCATTCCAAATTGTATCTGTTTGATCACCATTTGTAACAATTGTTTGTTTTCCTAACTTTCTTACAGGATGATAAATGATCAAAGATGGATCTTCTAACTTTGCGGGATCAAATGCTTCTGTTTTGATACCATCTTCTGTTTCTGTAAAAACTCTATTTCTAGAATTAGAACTTCTCCCCATAATCCAATACGCAATACGAATATTTCTTCCACATGGTGTTCTACCAATTGCGATACCACGTCCTGGATATTCATTATTCTTTAAATAATCAATTAAATCTACTGTCATTTTATTTTCCTTCCTCTAATTGTTTTGCGATTTCTTCACAAGCTTCTGGTAATAAGATCCATTCTGCCTGTTCCATGACTCTTCGTTGTAAGATTTCTGGTGTATCACCAGCTTCTATATAAACTGCTTTTTGTTTTAGAATTTTTCCACCATCTGGTATTTCATTAACAAGATGTACTGTTGCGCCTGTTACTTTGACACCTCTTTGTAGTGCAGCTTCATGTACTTTTAGTCCATAGAAACCTTTCCCGCAGAAAGAAGGAATCAAGGATGGATGGATATTAATGATTCGATCTGGATATGCCTGTATGACTTTTGTTCCTAGAATACTTAAGTAACCAGCAAGAACAACCATATCAATTTCATGTTGCTTTAAAACAGAAACAATCGCCTCATCAAATGCATCTTGATTTTCAAAGTCTTTTCTCTTTACCACAACACTTTCAATATTGTTTTGTGCAGCACGTTGTAATGCATACGCTGAATCTTTGGAAGCTATGACTAAAGATATCTTTCCATGTGGAATCTTTCCTGCTTTTTCAGCATCAATCAATGCTTGTAAGTTCGTTCCACCACCAGATACCATTACTGCAATCTTTTTCATTGGATTACCACGGAGTGATCGCCTTCACTCATTTGACCAATGACAGTAGCTTTGATACCTGTTTCTTTTAAAACAGAGAGTGTCTTTTCTACATCATTCTTGTCTACAATAACTGCCATGCCAATACCCATGTTATAAGTATTAAACATATCATGTTCAGAAATATTTCCCTTTTCTTGAATGAGTTTGAAAATTGGTAACACATCCCAAGAACCTTTTTGAATATTTGCGTTTAAATTATCACCATACGCACGTGGTAAATTTTCATAGAAACCACCACCTGTAATATGAGAAATAGAATGTACATCTACTTCTTCTAATAATTTCAAAATAGGTTTTACATATAACTGTGTTGGTTCTAATAAAGCTTCACCTAATGTCTTACCATTCAATTCATCTTTGTATTGAGAAAGTACATCAGCATTGTCAATATCAAACACTTTTCTAACCAAAGAGAATCCATTGGAATGTACACCAGTGGATGCTAGACCAATGATTACATCACCACTCTTTACATTCTTTTTATCTAGGATTTTCTTTTCGTCAACGATACCAACTGTAAATCCAGCTAGATCATATTCTTCTTCAGGCATCATACCAGGATGTTCTGCAGTTTCTCCACCAACTAAGGCACATCCGCTTTCAACACATCCATCCGCAATACCTTTTACAATTGTGGCAATCTTTTCAGGGATGTTTTTTCCACAAGCAATGTAATCTAAGAAAAATAGAGGTTTGGCACCAGCACAAATTACATCATTCACACACATTGCAACACAATCAATTCCAATCGTGTCATGTTTATCCATTAAAAATGCTAGCTTTAGTTTTGTACCAACACCATCTGTACCAGAAATAAGCACTGGGTTTTCATAACCTTTTAAATCTGGAGCAAAGAGTCCTCCAAAACCACCAATTCCACCTAATACACCAGGAATCGTTGTGCGTTGTACATCTTTTTTGATAAGTTCAACAGATTCATAACCCGCTGTTACATCAACACCAGCTTCTTTATAAGCATTTGAATAACTCTTTTCCATTTTATAGCTCCTTCAATTTATTCATTAGTTGTGCATCTTTTTCAAGCACTGCTTCACTTTGTTTCTTACGATCTTCGGCAATCTTTTCTGCCAATTCATCATCCCCTAAAGCAATGATTTCTGCTGCTAAATACGCAGCATTTTTACTTCCATCAATTGCCACTGTTGCCACTGGGATACCACTAGGCATCATGACTGTCGCAAGTAATGCATCTGTCCCTTCCAAAACAGCTGATTTTAAAGGAACACCAATGACTGGTAGTGTTGTATTAGCGGCAAGTACTCCTGCCAAGGCTGCAGCCATACCTGCGCCTGCGATAATGACACCAAATCCATTTTCTTTCGCATTCTGAGCAAACGTAGCGGCTTGTTCAGGTGTGCGATGTGCAGAATAAACATGAGCTTCATAAGGAATGCCATATCCTTCTAATACTTTTACTGCTTTTGCCATAACTGGTGCATCAGAATCACTTCCCATAACAATTGCGACTTTTTTCATGATTTTTCCTCCTATAATCAAAAACAGCTAACGGACGCAATCCATCAGCTGTAAAAAAGTTATATAAATAGTTTGATACTGTAGTTTCTCTTAGATAGTTTCCAAGTATCTAAATGTGTGTTTCTATTTGTTGTACTCAAAGTTAAAGCAATTTTTTTCATTCTTGTTTTCCTTCCTTGATACACAATAAATACTACAGTCCAAAGACGCTATTATGTTAGTAGAAAACAAGCAAATTGTAAAGGAATGATATGCTTTCTTTGAGACTTTTTCTCTTACACTTCACTTAAATTTCGAATTTCTTTTTCAGATAGACCAGTATATTTTATGATTTTATCCATTGACTCTTGATTGAATAACATTTCTTTCGCCAGCTCTAAATTACGTTGTTCGATACCTTTTTCGATACCTTTTGCCATGCCTTTTTCTAAGCCTTTTGCCATGCCTTTCTCTAAGCCTTTTGCCATGCCTTTCTCTAAGCCTTTTTTCATACCTTGTTCGGTAGCTTTCTTCTCAGCTTCCTCAAACT
>CAVHRL010000060.1:0-12643 GCA_963638375.1 Lachnospiraceae bacterium | reverse complement strand
ATTCTTTTATTAAATCAAATCCAAAAGAAAATAAATCCTAAATTAAGAAAACAAAGTAAGATTCTGAAAAATATAAGCAAGCTCTAAAAAAGAAGGAATTCACTTCCTTCTTTTACTTTTGATCAGTTCAATTATAGCTACAATACATATAAAGACAAATGACATTGCGAAGTATCCAAGTAATCCCGCAACGATATCTTTGAAATCCATCGATCCTGTCTTGGAATACCATTGTGCAATTTCTATCGCAAATGTAATTACAATTAAGACTGTAAATACATAAAACCAAGCGATTAGAATCGTCAAGTGTTTCTTTGCCAACCATTTGAATAATGGATATAACACTAATAACATCAATATTCCTAATATTCCAATAATCAAGAAATGTAACTGTTTATCAGAAAAGTGAGATTCATATGCATCATTTAAACTCAATAAATATGTATGTGCTTTGTAGATGATTTCAATTAAGAAATCTGTAATTTTTTTAATCATATCCCCTTGCATGTAGGATATTATACATTATCTTACCAATATATCTAATTTATTGTTCTACTCTAGACATAGCTTCTTGATAATCTTTTTGATCCACAAATACATCATTCTTATATGGATTCTTTTTCGCACGCAATGATCTCTTGATAATGAATCCTAACGCTACTACATTGATTCCTAATGATAAAACAGAGATAAACCCTTGCATACTCACTGTTCCTAATACAGGGATACTACCAGCAGCAGTCGCTGCAGCAATCGTTCCTTCTTTGTATAAAACAGGAACAACAGAGAATACAGAACCATCTTGGAACATTGGAAATACTTGTGCAAACATACACCAAATAGCTAATGTATTCGCTCTATTTTGGATCCAACCACCTTTATTCCATAAGGCATTCGCAAAGGTTGGAGCCAATAATAACGCAAGTCCACAATACCAAGCATGTGTTGGTAGATTTAAATACGTATATTGGAAATTCCAAACATCATACGCCAAAATATAAACCCAAGTCATATCAGGCCATACCATGTCTTTTTGATCTTTAGAAGTATAGATGCTCCACCAAGCAGTCATACAGAATATATTGATAATACCAGCGATACCATTCAATAGATTCCACCAACCACCATAAAGCCATACACCTTCTGAAGAATACCACCATCCTCCAGATAATGATCCCGCACGAATCACACTTTCGAAATCTGAAGCAACCGCAATCAAAATATTGATCGCAACAATTGCGAATGGAAATGCTTTAAACCAATGTGCTTTTCCCAACTTGCCCCATTTATATTTGATGATCATAAAACCAATACAACCAGTCGCAGCCGCATATAGTTTTGCGTAATGGAACCACGAATTCATATGGACATATGTATCATTATTAAGTGCCCATTCTGAACCATTTCCAACTCCAACATAGATTGCGATAAAATAAATCGTAAGAGCAGCCAACACAACTCCAAAGATTCCAATACCGCCCCACTTCGTTCTAGCGATTTCATTCGCTAGTATCAAACCAACAAATACAAGTAGCCAACCTAATAGTTGCCACCCAGAAGTTGATCCATAAATTTGAAACAACATAAATTATCCTCCATTTATTTATTACATTAATCATAATACTTTGTGAAATCCATAACAAGTTTTTCTACTGGATTAAAAATGAAGTGTTATGATAATATCAGTTAGATCAAACTAGCTAGAGCGAAAAAATTCCTACAAGGCGCATTATTAACATATCTGTATATGTTTGTCATATTTGTTTGGGATACATTTTTCTTAGATTGGGTATGATTCGCAAATATCAAAAGAATTCGTCTTCCGGGAACAGAGCATATGGAAAAAGAATATCACCAAAAATGGTTTCATGTAAAAGTCTGTTTCCCAATGATCCCTATTACACTACTTATGGGAGTCATTGTTGGTTTACTCATTACAATTATCTAAATATATAAAAACAGCACTGCATTCATATCAGTACTGTTTTTCATTTCTTATAAACTTTTGTGTAATGTTTCAAGAACAACCTTTAGATCATTAACACCCATTTGACCAGGTGCACTTGCTTGCTTTGCAGCACCAAATGTCAAACAAGATCCAAATACTTCACCAGCTAAGCGGCTAATAACACCTGTTGCTGCCATGGACATAGTAATGATTGGGCGATCTGCATGTTCTTCAAACATTTCATTTGTTGCGGATAATAAAGTAAGAACATCTTTCTTAGATTGTGGCATGACCGCAATCTTAGGAATATCTGCACCCTTTTCTTGCATCAAACATAAACGAGAGATGATATCTTCTTTAGAAGGTGTTTTGAAGAAATCATGATTGGACATAACAACCTTAACACCTGCTTCATGCGCAACACTTACAATTGCTCCTACTTCAGCGTCTCCTGTATATAATTCAACATCGACTGCATCTACATAACCAGACTTTGCGACTGCTTGGTTCAATTCAACGTAATACGCTGTAGGAACTTCCAATTCTCCGCCTTCTTTTTTAGAACGGAAAGTAGCTAAGATAGGTGTATCTTGAAATACTTCACGAAGTTCTTTTGCCATAGCACATACTTCATCAGTACTTTCTACACCTTCAAACCAGTCCATACGCCATTCAATGATATCTGCAGGAGTTTCTGTAATTGTCTTAGCTTGTTCTAAAACATCTGCTTTTGTTTTTCCTACGATTGGTACACAAATCTTTGGTACACCTGCACCAAACTCTACATTACGAATTTTAACTGTATTCATTTTTATTCTCCTTTATTCATATTTTTAGTATACGCTTCGAATAATTCATCTCCAACTTGTTGATGTATCGAATCATAAACACTTTGTGAAGCTTCACGTATTTCTTGAATCATCTCATCTGATAAATCAATTTCTTGCGTTCCGCTTTCTTTAATAATTTTCAAACGATCACTTACACGTTCATCACACTGTTCACGTGCGTAATCTCTAGCATTGTTAGCTGCTTGATCAATAATCTTTTGATCATCTTCATTTAAACGTTTATAAAAATCTTCATTTACGATCATCGATAATAAGTGAGGTAGATGATTCGTTTTAATAATATAATCTTGTTGTTCATAGATTTTTCCAGATACGATCACTTCATATGGATTTTCTTCAGCGTCAATCGTACCTTGTTGTAAACCAATATAGACTTCACTAAATGCCATTGGTGTAGGATTCGCTGATAGACCTTTCCAAAATGCTAGATGATATTTATTTTCCATTGTGCGAATCTTAATTCCTTCAAAATCTGAAATTGATTCAATTGGTTCATTTGATGTCATAACACGGAAGTTTTGATCAGCCATTGCCAACAATCGTACACCATGTTCTGAATAAACATCATTAATTAAATTCATGAAGTCATCTTCATCTAAAACATTCCTTAATTCTTCAATATTTGTATAGACCATTGGTAAATCAAATATCGATAATTCTGGGATAAAGTTAGCTTGTGTAGCTGTATTTTGAACAACAAATGGAATATCTCCATTCATACAACTTTCGACAAGTTCTCTATCTCCTCCAACAGCACCATTGTGATATGCCTTGATTTGAATACTTCCTTCACTTAATCTTTCAATTTCTTCTACAAATTTATTTGTGAATATGCCAGTTACAGTATCTTCTGGTGAATCATTGGCTATGATCCATGGAAATGATTGTGATGCTTTCACAAGATCTTCTTGTTTTTCAATACAACCAGTCAAACAGAACGTTAGAGTGATACATAACATACACGTAAGTAATTTTTTCATTCTAACCTCCTATTTTAATGTACCAAAGCCAATGAAATTCCAGGAATAAAAGTAATCAACAACAGTGCGATAATGAAGAAAATAATCAATGGGAATGCTTTCTTCGCGATATTCATTACTGGAACATCTGTTAAAGAACTTGCTACAAATAAGTTAATACCAATTGGTGGTGTTACAAATCCAATCGCTAAGTTAACGACCATGATAATTCCAAAATGCACTGGATCTAAACCAACACTATTAACAATTGGTAATAAGATTGGTGTTAAGATCAAGATTGCTGGACTTGTATCCATGACCATACCAACGATCAGCAATAATACATTTACAACTAATAAGATTGCCACACGACCATGAACTGTATTCAAAATCAAATCAGCTGCAGTATCTGGAATCTGTAATATCGTAATAATACGAGAGAAAGCAACACTTGCTGCCAAGATAAATAAGATTGGAGCATATGTACGAATCGATTCTACACAAATCTTATAAATATCTTTCAATGTCAATGTTTTGTACACAAACACCGAAATGACAAATGCATAAAACACCGAAATTACACCAGCTTCTGTTGGACTAGCAACACCTGTATAAATACATCCTAAAATGATTACAGGTGTTAACAATGCCCAAAAACTATCAAAGAAAATATGCTTAAATCCTTTAATGTGTAATGCATTTACTTCAGCACGAATCTTATCTTTATCTTCCGCATGTTTCTTACAATAATAAATTGCATAGATCATTAATAGTCCCGCAATCAAGATACCAGGTAATACACCAGCCATAAACATTTTACTCACGCTTGCACCACTTGCCATCGCATATAAAATGAATGGAATACTAGGAGGAATAATGACACCCAATCCACCTGCAACTGCTACAATAGCTGTCACAAATTCTTTGTCATACCCCATACGAATCAACAGTGGAATCGTCATACTACCAACAGCCGCAACTGTCGCTGGTGCACTTCCTGAAATTGCTCCATAAAACAAACAAGTAATGATGACAGCACAAGGCATACCAGCAGTTTTGTCACCAATAAAATAACAGAAAACATCAAAAATCTTCTTACTAACACCACCTTTTGCCATTAATACACCTGATAATACAAACATTGGTACCGCAAGAAGTGGAAAGGAATCAATTCCTCCAAACATTGAGCGAATGACATATTCCGCAGATACTGTAAAGTTTGGATTTAAGATCGTTGGTGCTAAAGATACCATTGTCAAAGTCGCAGAGATTGGAACTGACAATAATAAGAGAAGAATAAATAATATAAAGACTACTGCAGCTAACATATTATTTAGCCTCCCTTGGATCTTGATCTATGACTTTCTCATGTTTCATTAAATGTGCAACATTCTGCATCTCATAGATAATTTGTTGGAAAGAACGAAATGCAGCTAAGACAAAACCAACAAAAGGTGCACTTTGAACATATTGCATTGGTAATCCTAATGCAGGACTTTTCTGTTTCAATTCAATCGCTTGTATTAAAAATTGATATCCATGAATTGTTAAATAAATGAAAAGGATAAACAACATTACATTTAATAATAATTGTGCGATTACATAACCTTTTTTAGGTAACATTTTAATTACTTGATCAACTTTGATTGAAATCCATCTTTTAATACAATAGCTAATACTAATAAAACAAGACCAAATAAAGAGATATCTTGTCAATTCTTCAGACCAACTAAGAGAATAGTTTAAAACATATCTACAAAATATCTGAACTTCCATAATTACTACCATTGCGCCTAACAAGCCAATCAACAATAATTCTTCTAATTTGTCATCCAAAAAACGTATTACTTTCAAACCATCACATCCTTTTCCATTTTGCCAAAAATACGGTAACTAAGTACCGTAAATTTTTCAATTTTTATTATCCTTATTTCGCTACTAAATTTCTGTAACGAATATTAACATACAATCCTAATAATACACCAACGCCTGTTAATACAATGTTCATGATCATAACTTGTGTAGGTGTCATATAACCTGCAGCTGATAATACTGTATAGTTACATAAGGAAGATTCAAACATAACCAAAGCAGTAACTGTACCTTTGATCTTAGGGAATAACATATTACATACAGAAGTTACGATTTGTAGTAATCCTCCAGCACCAGCCCATCCAATGACGAAGGAACCAACTCTACAAATTGCTTGACTAGGGAACATCAAAACAACGATCAACATTACAAAACAAATTGCAGGATATACCAAGATGAAATTTACATCTTTGAACTTACGTGTCAAGATTGATGTCACAATGAGTGCAAGTATCGTTCCTAAAGAATAGTGAGATTGCATCGCACTAGGATCAGCCCAACCAGCAACTTCCATTGCGTAGTTTTGTGCACAATTCAACCACAATTGGAAAGTACCTGTACAAGTAAATCCAATCAAGATCATTGCGATAGCTTCTTTAGAGAAGTGCTGAACCTGGAAATTCTTGAAGAAACCAGGTTTCTTTTCACCAGTAGTTGGTTTTTCTTCTTCTGTTTCTGGTACTGGGAAGAAGAATGCCAAAACTGCAAGAACCGCAAAGGCAACACCACAGATCCAGAACGCAAGCGTATAGTTTGCATTTCCTGAAGCAGTTGTAGTTACAACGACACCCAAGAAGAATGGCAATAGCATTTGACCAATAGAAATAAAGAACTTGATTCCCATTGTCGCAATACTAGGTGCATCACTAATCGCTTCTGAAACTGCAGGATAAATACCTGTATCTAAGAATGAGTTTGCGATACCACCAATGACAGCACAAACATAAGCAATGACATAACCACCATGTGTTCCTACATTGAATGCTAAGGCAATTCCAATCAAATAAACAGCGTAACTAAATCCACCAATGATCATTGATATTTTACGACCTAGTTTATCAGATAATGGTCCCGCAAAAGGTAGAGCCAATAAACGCCCTAAACCTAATGCAGCACTGATTTTTGTAATCATCATTGTCTCACAACCCCAACTAGCCGCTAATGATTCTTTAATAACCGCTTGTCCGAGTACTGAGCAACCAACACCATGAATGAAATAATTCAAATACATGATGATGATCGCTGGTAAATATTTTTTATCTTTCATGTCTATATACTTTCACGAATTAGAAATCAAATCCCATGACTTCTTTAATATAGTCAACAGGCATATCTTCACCTGTCCATAATTTGAACGCTGCAGCTCCCTGATATAACATCATTGGGAAACCATTTACGATTTGACATCCAACGCTTTCAGCCATTTCTAAGAATTTTGTTTTTGCTGGAGCGTAAACTGTATCAGCACAAATCAAATCTGAACGTAAGTAAGAAGTATCTGGTAACCATGTTTGACCTTCTAATGGTTTCATACCCATACCTGTTGCGTTTGTTAACAAGTAAGAAGTTTCAATTTCTTTACGTAGAGCTTCTTTATCTTCTAAATCAAATAATTTTGCTTTACATTTTGTATTTTCATTGATCTTTCTTACTGTTTCTTCAGCATTAGCCCAGAATTGGTCTTTACGGTTAAAGATAGAAATTTCAGCTACACCATCTAAAGCAGCTTGGATTTCAACAGCAGTTGCAGCACCACCAGCTCCAACAATTGTCATTTTCTTTCCAATAGGATCAATGTGTGCATCTTTTAATCCTGTCATGAAACCAACACCATCTGTAATTGTTCCAGTTAATACACCATTGTCATTAACAACAGTATTAACAGCTCCACACATTTCAGCTGCAGGTGTTAATTTATCTAGATATTTTCCAATAACAGTTTTGTTAGGCATAGAAACGTTCCATCCACGAACTTTCATAGCTCTGAATCCTTTTACTGTATCTTCCAAAGTATCATTATCAACTTCGAATGCAAGATAAGCATAATCTAGACCTAATTTCGCAAATGCTTCATTGTGCATCTTAGGTGATGATGAATGGCGGATTGGATATGCAACCAATCCAATTAGTTCTGTGTGTCCTGTAATTCTTTCGCTCATGTTTTTTCTCCTATTAATATGAAATTATTCTAAATATCCTTTTGTCTTTAATGCATTTAGGATATTACGTCCTTCGCTTGTACCATCAATGATACGACGTGCTCTGAAGCTATCACCGATATTGATGATTTCTACATTCTTATCATCAAATGCTTCATGTAAGTCAGCTAAGATTGGTGAATAGGAACGCATTCCTAAACAAACGAATCCATAATCAAAGTCTAATTGTTCCATTTGATCATTGCGTTTTACAATGAAATGATTTGGATGAACTTCTTGTAATGCTGTAGAAGTCAATACATTGACATGATTCTTTTCTAATATAGCATAAGTACCAATCTTTGTAACGATATCTAGATCTTTACCAACAACAGGTAGCATTTCAACGATAGAAACTGTTGCCTTACGGTTGGAGAAGAATTCTACAACATCAAGACCTACAGCACCGCCTCCAACAACGACAACTTTCTTTCCTTCTAAATCTTCAGGATAGTTATCAATATTGTTGATCATTCCTAGAATGCCTTGAACACTGCTTTGTGGGTGGTCAATATTTTCTCTTAAACCTGTAATAGGTGGTAATAAAGGAGTTGATCCTGTAGAGTTTACGATGAAGTCAGGTTTCAAAGCTTCAATGAATGGAATTGTAGCTTCTGTATTTGTAAATGTAATCAAGTTCTTCAAACGAGAAGCACGCTTTACTAAATAATCAGGGAAATCTCTTAAACGCTTCTTTTCAGGAATCTTACTGATTTCTACGCTCAATCCACCTAAATGATCTTCTTTTTCAATCAAGAATGTCATACATCCAACTTCAGCAGCAGTACAAGCAGCTTCTAATCCAGCAGTACCTCCACCTACAACAACTACGTTGCATGGACGTTTAACCTTATTGAATTTATAAGATTCTCCTTCATTTACACTTGGATTAACTGTACAACGAATTGGACGATTTAAACCAATACGATGTCCACTACATCCAATGTTACAAGAAATACATTTACGAATTTCATCTAAGCGACCTTCTTTTACTTTTAGAGGCCATTGAGGATCAGCTACGAATTGACGGCCCAAACCAACAAAGTCTGCTTGTCCATTAGAAATAATGTCTGCAGCTACATGTGGATCACGGATATTACCAACTGTAATAACTGGCTTATTGAATTTTTCTTTTACTGCAGTTGCGAGATATGTTCTCCAACCATCTTTTAAGTAGTTTGCATCAATTTGATATTGAATAGAATCTACTAAACCACAAGATACGTCAATAATATCAGCTTCTTCTTGATAATATTTCAATAATTCTAAAGAATCTTCTAAGTTACTTCCACCCTTTACAAATTCATCAGCACTAATACGAACTAAAATTGGGAAGAAAGGTCCTACTTGTTCACGAACTGCTTTTAAGATCAAGTTTGCGAAACGAGCACGATTTTCAGCACTACCACCAAATTCATCTGTACGATTATTTGTAAGTGGTGATAAGAATTGGCTAATCAAATAGCTATGTCCGCAATGAATTTCTACTGCATCAAATCCTGCAATTTGGGCTCTCTTTGCAGCTTTTGCGTAACTTTCTACGATTGCATAGATTTCATCCTTTGTTAATGGACGAGGTGTAGCTCCACCCTTCTTATTTGGTAAATCACCTGCAGATACTGGTTGCATTTCAATTCTTTCAGCTACTGCACTAGCACCAGCATGATTCAATTGAATCGCAATCTTTGTTGCATGTTTATGAATTGTTTCTGTTAATTTGAACATTCTTGGAATATAAATATCCTTGTCCAAACGTAATTGGGATGTTCCATTTGATCCTGAAGGAAAATCAACACAAGCATTTTCAACAATAATCAAACCTGCGCCACCTTGCGCTCTTTGTTCATAGTAATCCATATGCAAAAAGCTCATTTCTCCTGTGCTTTCCGCGAAGTTAGTTCCCATTGGAGTCATAACAATACGATTTGGAATCGTACATCTTCTAACCTCTAATGGCTGAAATAATGAATTAAAATTTTCCATTGTGTCCTCCTGTTAACTTATTCACAATACATGCACATTATAAAAATTCTCAAACATTTAAACAATTTATATTTCCGACTTTATTGATAGATTTTATCTATAGATTTACAATATTAACTGAGGAGAGTATTTTTATGAATCTAAACCATTTATATTATTTTAGAGTTCTCGCAAAAACACAGCATTATACACAAGCAGCTAACATTTTAAATATTACACAGCCATCTTTATCACATGCCATTGCACAATTAGAGAAAGACCTTGGGTGTTATTTATTTGAAAAACAAGGAAGAAATGTCCGTCTAACAAGATATGGTCAAATCTTCTATGAATATGTAGATGATGGTTTAAAACAAATTGAGATGGGTCAAAAAACAATTTCCGCTATCACAAGTCCTAATCAAGGATGGATTCGTTTAGCATTCATTTATACATTAGGTTATAACTTTGTCCCACATACGATCAAAAACTTTCACGCGATTCGAAAAAACAACCAAATCAAATTCACTTTGAAACAAGGAAACACAACAGAAATATTAAATGGTTTGGAAGATGAAAAATATGATATTGCCTTATGTTCCTATCAAGAAAACAGAAATAATATTCAATTTGTACCTATCACAACAGAAGAGCTTGTCGTTGTTGTAAGTAAAAATCATCCTTTATCTCTCCGTAAAGAAATTGATTTAAAAGAACTTCAAAATGAATATTTCATCTATTACAGTAAAGAAAGTGGTATACGCCCTATCATCGATCAATTATTCAATGATAATAACATTCAACCAAACATTCTTTTTGAAGTTGAAGAAGATAGTGCTGTACTTGGACTTGTTGATATCAACTACGGTGTTGCGGTCGTTCCAAACATTCCAATGATTGATCATTTCAACCTCAAAAAATTAAAAATAACAAACCCTCACGAGAATCGATATATTTATTTAGCAATGATGAAAAATCGTTATCTTCCTCCAGCAGTGCATGCTTTTTCTAATTTCATAGTATCTAACGCAAAAATTGATGATTGATTTTGTGAATTTTTTACGAATGTTATTGTATTCACAATGTAGTTGGAGTATGATTTTAACATGAATTATTCACATACATTCTATTTTTACTTTAGATAGCCCTAAAACAAGCCATACAGATAATGGTTATTTTCAGTTTTAGGGCAATAAAAGCATTCAACAAAACAGATTGAATGCTTTTTTTGGGATAAGAGTAATTCAGAAAAGAGGGAATCGAAATGAAATACGGATTGATCGGGGAAAAATTAGAACATAGCTTCTCAAAACAAATACAAACTAGAATCGCAGAATTACAGAATGTCAAAGATTACCAATATGATTTTGTTGAATTAGACAAAGAACAATTTGTTGAATTCATGAAAAAGAAAGACTTCAAAGGAATCAATGTCACTTTACCTTATAAAAAAGCTGTTATTCCTTATATTGATGTGTTAGACGAAAGTGCTGAGAAAATGGGTGCAGTCAATACAATCGTCAATCGTGACGGAAAACTATATGGATATAATACAGACTTTGGTGGTTTCTTATATATGGTCAAAGCTCACAATGTTCATATGGAAGGAAAGAAAGTACTACTCATTGGTAATGGTGGAGCAAGTGCTGCAGTGCAAGCTGTTTGTAAGCATGAAAAGGCAAAAGATATTATTGTAGTTAGCCGAAGTGCAAATAATGGAGCAATTTCATATGATGAAATGTATACTTCTCATTTAGATGCAGATATCGTTGTGAACACAAGTCCAGTAGGAATGTATCCAAACATTGCCAATTCTCCAATCGATGTATCTTGGTTCCATAAACTAGAATGTGTTTTAGATGTTGTTTATAATCCAATTCTTACACGTTTATGTTTTGAAGCACAAGAATTAGATATCAAACGTGTCATTGGATTAGAAATGTTGATTGCGCAAGCAAAGTATTCTTTTGAGTATTTTGAAGATATGAAATTTGATGATTCTATCATTGATGAAATCAAAAAAGAAATGTTAAAAGATCGTTGTAATATCGTTCTTATTGGTATGCCTAGTGCTGGTAAAACAACAATTGGTAAAATGTTACAAGATAAGCTCGGAAAAACATTTATTGATTTAGATGATATGATCATTGAAAAAGCAGGCAAAACAATTCCTGAAATCTTCCAAGAATCTGGTGAAACTGGTTTTAGAGCAATTGAAACAGAAGTCGCAATTGAAGCAAGTAAGATGAATAATATGATTATCGCAACTGGTGGAGGCGCAATCAAACATAAAGTAAATATGGACTTCTTACGCTTAAATGGAATTACGATCTATATTGATCGTGATGTTGATAAATTGATTAGTTCTGATCCAAACAGACCACTATCTAGTTCTAAACAAGCCCTTCAACAAATGCATAAAGAAAGACAACCCCTCTATCAAAAATACGCTGCTTATGTAGCAGATAATAATACAGATATCGAAAAAACAGTAGACGATATCGTAAATGCCTATCACAGCATTCTCATTGACGCAGTAGCTGACTAACAACCACAAAAAGAACTTTACTTCAAGTTCTTTTTTAGATTATTCATCTTTAGCTAATTCACTTAGTCAAATCAATATCCAAACATTTTTCTCAACTACTGATAATGCAAGCTCAATCTAAGAAAACACATCTTTAATATTAAAAGTCTGAGATTTAGTTTTAAACTAAATTCCAGACTTTTGTTTTTGTAACTGTTAAAGATGAGATTTTGTTACCGAATTGCTAATATCTTTTATTTTTGATTATTGTGCATCTTCAGATGTTTCTTCATCTTCTTCATGCCATTTTCTAGCAAAGTACATGG
>CAVHRL010000059.1:0-12860 GCA_963638375.1 Lachnospiraceae bacterium | reverse complement strand
AAAAGGACCTCCATGATACTATTCACAAAGTTTTACGGAAATCCTTAAAATTTATGAAATATTTTTAGTTAGATGAATCTAACAATAGTTCACAAAACTAGTAAAATGCGTATAATTAACAAGGTGAGGTAAAACTATGGAAATACAAAATAGAATTCAAAAATTAAGAAAATTAATGGAAGAAAGAAATATTGACGTGTATTATATGCCAAATGCAGATGATCATCTTTCTGACGAATATACTGCAGATTACTTTAAATGTAAAAGCTATATGTCAGGATTCTCAGGAGATTCTGGATGCACAATTATCACAAAAGATTTTGCGGGTCTTTGGACAGATGGCAGATACTTTACACAAGCAGAAGATGAATTAGAAGGAACTGGTGTTGAACTTATGCGAATGGGACAAGAGGGTGTTCCAACAGCTTTATCATTTGTAATTGATCATACACCTGAAAATGGTCTATTAGGATTTGATGGATCAGTTGTTTCTGCACAAGATGCATTGATGATTTCTAATGCATTGAAGAAAAAAAATGCGAAGATGCATGTGGATGAAGATCTTGTTGATTTGATATGGGAAGATCGTCCTGAAATGCCAATGGAAAAATTGTATGTTTTAGATACAAAATATACAGGTACGACAGCGAGTGAACGTATTGAAATGGTACGTGCAGAAATGCAGAAAAAAGATGCTGATGTTTTGATTTTGACAATGTTAGAAGATCCATGTTGGTTATTAAATATTCGTGGTAATGATATTCCTTGTACACCAGTTGCGTATGCATTTGCGATGGTAACAAAGAAAGATGTTATTTACTATGTTGATGAAAGAAAAGTTGTTGATGTAAAAGAATATTTAGAAAATAACGGTGTTATTGTAAAACCATATAATGCATTATGTGATGATTTATCTTCACTTCATCATCAAACATTATGGGTTCAATTGAGTTCATTGAATGCAAAATTCTATACACATATTGATTCAGATAATGAAATCTTAAATGAAATATCACCAATTATGCACTTTAGATCTGTTAAGAATGAAACAGAAATTGCGGTGATGCATAATGCCCAGGTAAAAGATGGTGCCGCAATGGTGAAGTTTTTAAAGTGGGTCAAAGAGAATGTTGGTTCTGATACAATGAGCGAATTGTCTGCACAAAATAAATTATATGAATTACGTGCAGAACAACCGGATTACATTGAACCATCCTTTACTACAATTGCTGCATATCAAGCAAATGGTGCGATGATGCATTATACTGCTACAGAAGAAAAATATTCTCCAGTTCATCCAAAGGGATTCTTATTGGTTGATTCTGGTGGAACATATAAAGATGGAACAACTGATATTACACGTACGATTGTTTGTGGTCCAATTACAGAAGAAGAAAAGAAATACTATACATTGGTTCTAAAGGGACATATTGATTTACAAGAGGCAGTATTCTTAAAAGGATCAACAGGAAATAACTTAGATATTCTTGCACGTCGTCCAATGTGGAATATCAATATTGATTATCAATGTGGAACAGGACATGGTGTTGGACATGTATTAGGTGTTCATGAAGGTGTTCATGGAATTCGTTGGGGCATGCCTACAGCAGCTAGACCTTCAGTACCTTTAGAAGAAGGAATGATCGTTACAGATGAACCTGGTATTTATTTACCTCATGAATTAGGTATTCGTATTGAAAATGATCTTCTTGTTGTGAAAGATACAAAGAATTTCTATGGTCAATGGTTGAAGTTTGAAGCAATGACATATTGTCCTTATGATTTAGATGCAATTGATGTGAAGTATTTAGATGATACAGAAATTCAAGCTATCAATGATTATCATAAGATGGTTTATGAAAAAGTATCTCCATTATTAAATGCAGAAGAACAAGATTGGTTAAAGAACGCTACAAGGGAATTGAAACGATGAAATTGATTTCATGGAATGTCAATGGTTTACGTGCGTGCATGAGTAAAGGTTTTATGGATTTCTTCGAAAAGGAAGATGCGGATATCTTTGCGATACAAGAAACAAAGATGCAAGAACATCAATTAGAAGATTCTATGAAACCAAATGGATATCATATGTATATGTATAGTGCTGAGAAAAAAGGATATTCTGGAACACTTGTATATACAAAACAAGAACCATTAAATGTTGTGTATGGTATTGAAGGTGACGAAACAAAAGAAGGAAGAGTGATTACTTTAGAGTTTGAAGATTTCTATTTTGTTTGTGCTTATGTACCAAATTCGAAAGATGGTTTAACACGTTTGGATTTCCGTATGGACTGGGAAGAAATGTTAAAGAAACATCTAAAATCGTTAGATGAAAAGAAACCAGTCATTTATACAGGTGACTTAAATGTAGCACATGAAGAAATTGATATTAAAAATCCAAAGAATAATCATAAAAATCCAGGATTTTCAGATGAAGAAAGAGAAAAAATGACACAACTTCTATCATCTGGATTTACAGATACATTTCGTCATTTATATCCAGAATGCGTGAAATATTCTTGGTGGTCTTATCGATTCAAGGCAAGAGAAAGAAATGCAGGTTGGAGAATTGATTACTTTTTGGTAAGTGATAGACTCATGGAAAAAGTAGAAGATTCTATGATTTATGATGATGTATTTGGGAGTGATCATTGCCCAATTGGTTTAAAAATATCGCATTTTTAGAAAAAAATAGTAAAATAAAACCATTAAAATTCAGGAAGGAGTTTTGGACATGGACGTAAGATCTATGAGTGAAGGATACCGTGATGAGATTTTAAAAAGATTAAATGAATTGGTATCAATTAACAGTGAACAATCCGTAGCTACTGCAGACGCTCCATTTGGAGAGGGGCCAAAGAAAGCTTTAGAAGCTGCTTTAGAGATGTTGAAAAAAGATGGTCTTAGAACTGTAAACCTAGATAACTATATTGGATATGGTGAAATGGGTGAAGGTGATCAATTGATTGCGATAGTTGGACATTTAGATGTTGTTCCTGCTAGAAAAGAAGACGGATGGAATACTGATCCATACACAATGGTTGAAAAAGACGGCATTCTTTATGGCAGAGGCGTATCTGATGATAAAGGTGGCGTTGTTGCCAGCATGATTGCGTTGAAGATCATTCAAGATATGAATATTCCTGTAAAGAAAAGAATTCGTTTGATCATGGGATGTAATGAAGAAACAGGATCGAAGTGTTTGAAGTATTATGTTGATCATGATGAACAACCAGATTATGGTTTTACACCAGATGGTGATTTCCCATGTATCAATGGTGAAAAAGGAATGATGCCAGCACATTACGTATCTAAGAAAACGGGCATTCGTGATATTGATGGTGGAACAGCAGGGAATATTGTTTGTAGTAATTGTTATGTTGTTGTTGACAAGTGTTCTTTCTCTAAGAAAAAATTAGAAGATGTTTTTAACAATAACAACATTACATATGAAATTGAAGAAAACGAAACGACTGTAAAGATTACAGTACAAGGAGTTGCAGCACATGCGAGTATGCCTACTTTAGGTGTTAACGCAATTGCTTATTTATTAACTGGTTTAAAAGAAGCTGGTTATCAAGATCCATTTGTTGATTTCTTCTGTAGCAGAATTGGCTTGCATACAGATGGTGAAGGATTAGGTCTAAAGCTCAAAGATGAATATAGTGAATTGACATTGAATTGTGGTTATATTCATATGAAAGATGGTGTCATTTCTGGTAACTTAGATATTCGTTTCCCAGTTACAATGACAGGAAAACAAGTTGTAAAAGCTTGCAGTAAATATCTAGAAGATGATGGTGGTGAAATCATTATTGATGGTACGCATGAGCCTCTATTCTATTCTGTAGATTCTCCACTTGTTGAAAGCTTAACAGAAGCGTATAGAGAAGTTACAGGTGATAATGCTGAACCATTAGTCATTGGTGGTGGTACATACGCAAAAGGAATTAATAATACAATTGCTTTTGGATGTGCTTTCCAAGGAAAAGATTACAAGATTCATAACGCTAATGAATGGTGTCCAATCGAAGATTTGATCAAACAGGTTGAAATCTACGTGGCAGGAATCTTAAAACTATTAGAACTTTGATGAAACGCTCTCGAAAGAGAGCCTTTTTTGTTATAATGGTGTATGTATGAAAAAGATAGCGATTGTATATGATTTTGATAAAACACTTTGTACAAAAGACATGCAGGAATATTCATTAATACCATCTCTTGGGTATGATGATCCTGTAGCTTTTTGGAATGAAGTGACAGAGGTATCCGTTCGAAATGAAATGGATTCTATTTCTGCGTATTTGTATTTATTAGAAAAGAAATTCATGGAAGCAGGAAAACCTTTAAAAAAAGAAGATTTCTTTGGATTGGGTAAAAATATTGTATTGTTTGATGGTGTAGATACTTGGTTTCGTAGAATCAATGAATATGGAAGAAAAGCTGGTTTCTTAGTAGAACATTATATTATTTCTTCTGGAATGACAGAAATCATTCAATCTACAACCATTGCAGATCAATTTAAGAAAATCTATGCTTGTAGATATTATTATGATGAAGATACGCATGTTGCTAAATGGCCTGCTCAAGTTGTGAATTATACTGCGAAAACACAATACATCTTTAGAATTAATAAACAAGTACTAGATGTTAATGATGATGTTGATCTGAATAAATATGTTCCTAAGTCTGAACGACCTGTTCCTTTTGATAGAATCGTATATGTGGCAGATGGTTTGACAGATGTTCCTTGTATGAGATTAGTGAAAGAATATGGTGGTAAATCTATTGCGGTATATTCAAAGAGTGATTCTGTCGCAAAACAATTGAAGAGTGAAGGTAGAGTTAATTTTATTGCCAAAGCTGATTATTCTGAAAAATCAGAAATGGAAAATTTGATGAAGATGATTATTGACCATATGGCAACTGATGCAAGACTCAAAGATATTGAGGGATCCTAGTATGAAAATCAAAAAACAGTGGAAAGATCCTATGGTCATCATATTGGTAATATTATTAGTATTTTTAACAGTAGGTACAGCTATTTCTGGCTGCAGTGGATCAAAGATCGTCATTGAATTAGATGCTGCATATGGTGGAGAAGATACGGGCTATCAAGGAATTATTAATGAAAGTGATTTTGCGGAAAGTGTTGTAGAAAAGCTGGCTGCTTTATTGAATGAGGATAGTCATTTTGAAGTGCTATTAACACATGAATCTACAGAAACTAGTACCGTAGAAGAAAGAAGTAATAAGATCAATCAAGATCAACCGGATATCGTTTTGAGTATTCAAGCTTCTGGTACACCAGATACTTCTAGAAGTGGCCAAGAAATCTACGCAGATATTCCTTCAGAATCTACACATGATAAATCTTTAAAGTTAGCGCAAGCAATTGCGGAAAGTTTTACTTCTTCTACGTGGACACCAACAGTAAATTATCTATATTATCAACCATTTGATGATGATTCTTATCAATTAGAAATCATTGATAGTACAGATACAACGGATTATCAATTAGAAACATGGGAACTCATGGAAAAGTGTAATGTTCCTGTTGTCATATCTGATCAAATCTATGTAACAAATCAATCAGATATTGATACATGGGCTAGTGAAGCAAATTATCAGAAAGCAGCAGAATGTTATTATTCTGCAATTAAGAGTTATTATGGAATCGAAAAGTAACGCAGAAAGATTTTTAGATGCATATGCACAAATCGAAGCGAAAATGACGTCTTTGTGTAGAGAAACGAAGTATGTTCCATTTTCACAGTTATTATCACGTTTATCTTCTCATAATCATGTGATTTCTAATAATCAGGAAGAATTAAGAGAATATAGTGAATTACGAAATGCATTAGTTCATATGCGCGGAGAAAATCAAGAAATCATTGCGGAACCATGTGATTCTGTTACAGAAAATATTGAACGAATTTCTCGTTTGTTGATGATGGATGATTCTATTTTGAATTTTGCTTGTAAGCCAGTGAAAATTGTAAAGAAAACAGATTCTATACAACATGCATATGAAATCATGGAAAAGATGGATACAAGTAAAATACCTGTTTATGAAGATGAACAGTATGTTGGCTTATTGACAATGGGTATGATTGCGAAGTATGCATTAAATCATAAAGCGGATGGAATCGTTAAAGATGCATTGATTCATAAAGAAAATGAAAGAGTATTATTTCTATCTAAGAATTCAAATGTACAACTCGCTATTAAAGGATTTGATAAAGCAGTGAGAGAAGGAAATTCTTTGTTAGCTATTTTGATTACAGAACATGGCAAAACAAATGAACTACCATTAGGAATTATTACATATGCAGATTTCCCATCTATTATGAAAGATTAAAGAAGCAGAAATTTCTGTTTCTTTTTTTGTGATGTTGTAAAATGAATATATGAAATTACCTTTTTTTCATCATTTACAAAAACAAGAAGAAATCATACTTTCTTATAATGGGTATGAAGAACCTTCAGAAATGACTAGTTGGGTGAAAGATGTTCATTTTTCTATCTGTTTTAAACGTACACGACAAAAGATTGGAGAATGTGATCTTAGACTTGGCATGAATGAAGAAATCTATTATGCAGGACAAGTGGGTTATCGTATTTATTTACCGTATCGTGGACATGGATATGCATATGAAGCTTGTAAATTATTATTTTCTGTCGCAAAGAATAATTATGAAATGAAAGAGTTATTGATTACATGTTCTCCAGAGAATATTGCTTCATGTAAAACATTAGAAAGACTCAATGGAAAATATATTGAGAAAGTTGATGTTCCTGAAAATCATTGGTTATACGCTAGAGGGGAGACAATTAAGCTGATTTATCGTTTTATTCTGTGAAAAAATGATGTTACAATAACACCATGCGTAGAATATTAAAGATATTAACAAGTAGATTAGTTATTGTTGCACCACTTGTATTATTACAGTTTGCATTTTTTGTAATGCTATTTTATAGCGTTGCTTATACAGAAAGATTATTACCATTTTTATCTTTGATCTCAATTTTGTTTTGTGTATATGTCATTAATAGAAATGAGGATCCAGCATATAAAATAGCGTGGATCATTGTAATACTCGCTGCACCTGTCATTGGGATCCCTTTATATGTATTGGCAGGAAATCGTCACGTTCCAAAACGTCTTTATAATGGAACAATACACGCAAATGATAAGATGGATGATTTACTACCAAATAGAGTAGATATTGATACATGTGAAGATGTTGATGGTGGAGCGAAAAAAATCTTTCGTTATGGAAATCAAACAGCGAATTTCCCTACTTATCAACATACACAAAGTGAGTATTATGCTTCTGGTGAAGAATGGTTTCCACATTATTTAGAAGCGTTGAAAAATGCAAAACATTTTATATTCATTGAAACATTTATTATTGATCAAGGTTCTATGTGGAATCAGATATTAACTGTTTTAAAGGATAAGGTAAAAGAAGGTGTTGAAGTGAAAATCATCTATGATGATTTTGGTTCTATTACATTACCACATCATTATTCAAGAACATTAAGAGATTTAGGAATCGAAGCACATCGTTTTAATCATGTGCGTGCTAGATTTATTATTCAAATGAATAATAGAGATCATAGAAAGATAACGGTTATTGATAACCAAATTGCTTTTACAGGTGGTGTCAATTTGGCAGATGAATATGTTAATCGCATTGAAAGATATGGTTATTGGAAAGATAGTGCGATTCGAATCGAAGGAGAAGCTGTTTGGTCTTTTACAGTAATGTTTTTAGGACTTTTGTCATTTGTTAGAAGTAAAAATGAACCAGTTGTGGAATATGATAAATATCATCTTCCTTGTAGTGTAGAAGGAGATGGAGGATATTATCAACCTTGGTCCGATACACCAACTGATAAAGAATCTGTTGCCTTAAGTATGCATCTACATATGATTAAACATGCTAGAAAATATATTTATATTGATACACCATATTTGATATTAACAGAGACAATGAAACAAGAATTGATCCTTGCGGCAAAAAGTGGTGTAGATGTTAGGATCTTGACACCACATATTCCAGATAAAAAGTTGGTGTTTGAAATCACAAGAGGATTTTACAGACAACTATTAGAAGCAGGTGTTAGGATTTATGAATTTACACCTGGTTTCAATCATACAAAGAATTTTGTTTCAGATGATAATATCGCAATCGTTGGAAGTGCAAATACAGATTATAGAAGTTATTTCTTGCATTTTGAAAATGGATGTTTAATGTATAAAACAAGTGAAATTGATAAAATTAAACAAAACTTTTTAGATGCGATAGAAAAATCTCATGAAGTAACAATGGAAGATTCTAATCAAACACTTGTACTTGTGAGAATATTAAGAGCAATATTGAATATATTTATTCCTTTATTGTAGGAGGTTTTATGACAAAAATTGGACTTGTATTAGAAGGCGGAGGAATCCGTGGGGCATATACAGCTGGTGCTTTGGAATGGTTGAAAGATCACAACTATTCTTTTGACTATCATGTTGGTATTTCTAGTGGTGCGGCATATTTATCTTTTTATATGGAAGATAGAATGGATGCTGCGAAAAAGATGGCTACATATTATACAGTACAAAATGATGTTGTTGGATTGAAAGCATTATTACATTGTGGATATTATGTAGATTATCAAAAGATATTTGAAGAAGATATGTTAAAGAAAGAACATATGAATATTCATACGATCATTTCTAAGAAGCTACCGATGGAAGTTGGTTGTTATGATTTAGCACAGGGAAAAACAATTTACTTCAATAGCGAGCAACTAGATGAAGATATGAAAGTTATTCGTGGAGCTTGTGCATTACCAATTGCTTCTGCAGTTGTAAATGTGAATGGGTATCGTTTACTAGATGGTGGTATTACAAAAATGATTCCAATTGAACGTGCAATAGAACAAGGATGTGATAAGTGCTTAGTTATTACAACAAAACCTAAAGATTATGTTAGAAAACCATCTTCTAAAATTGTATGTTGGTTAATGAAATTAATTTATAAAGATTGTCCTCAAATAGCTGCAGATTATAAAGTAAGACATTTAAATTATTATGAGCAACGTAAGATCATTGATGATATGATTGCGAATGAAAATGCAGTGAATATTTATCCATCAAAGACGATGAAAGTTTCTAGATGGAAAGGTGATCCTGAAACATGTGAAGCTTTATATCAACTTGGATATACAGATATGGAATCAAGAAAAGAAGAAATTGATGCTTTGTTCAAAAGATGAAAGTAAGTGCTTCCATCTTTTTTTCATTTGTTTGTTGCCTTCTTTTTTTTACATGGTATACTCAATTTGTGAGAAAACTCACAGGGAGAGAAAAGGAAAATGAAAAAAATTGGAAAGCTCTTGTTGAGTGCAATGATGGCATGCTCACTCATCGCATGTTCTTCATCAACAGGAAGTGGCGTATCTGGTGAATTTACAGGTACAGCAAAAGGTTTAGGTGGAGATGTAACAGTCACATTAACACTTAAGGATTCTGTAATTACTGATGTAAAAGCAGAAGGTAAAGATGAGACAGAAGGTATTGGATCAAAAGCTATTGAACAATTACCACCTGAAATGGTTGAAGGTAATACAATCAATGTTGATGGTGTCAGTGGTGCAACTGTTACTTCTGATGCAATCAAGGAAGCTGCAAAAGCAGCCTTAGAAAGTGCTGGTTTGAATCCAGATGACTACGCAACAGCTTCTGAAGGTGAAAAAGAAGAAGACGTAACAAAAGATGTTGATGTTGTTGTAGTTGGTGCAGGTGGAGCTGGTATGACAGCTGCTATCGTTGCCGCAAAAGAAGGTAAGACTGTAGCAATCGTTGAAAGTCAATCTGCAGCTGGTGGTAACTCTGTTCGTGCAACAGGTGGTATGAACGCTGCTAAAACAGAATATCAAGATGAAAATGAATTTGAAGAAAGTGCTGGTGTTGAAAAGACATTAGCTTCTGCAGAAGATTATAAAGATAATGAAGATATTCAATCCCTTGTAAAGACTGTTAAGAAACAATGGGAAGATTATCAAAAGAATCCTACAGGTTATTTTGATTCTGTAGAATTGATGGAATTGGATACAATGATTGGTGGCAAGGGCGTTAACAATTTTGATCTTGTTAAGACACTTGCTGAAAATAGTGCAGATTCTATTGAATGGTTATCTTCTATCGGAGCTGATTTAAAGAATGTTGGTCAATTCGGTGGTGCTTCTGTTAAGAGAATCCATAGACCAGTTAATGATGAAGGACAAGTAGTTTCTGTTGGTTCTTATGTAGTTCCTATTCTTGAAAAAGAAGTAGAAAATGAAGGTGTTGAAGTTCTTTACAATACAACAGCGAACAAAATCTTAATGGATGATGGAAAAGCTGTAGGTATCGTAGCAGAAGGTAAAACAGGAAATACTGTAACAATTAACGCTAAAGCAGTTATTTTAGCAACAGGTGGATTTGGAGCAAACAATGATATGGTTGCTGAACAAAATTCTGCATTAAAGGGTTATATCACAACAAACGCAAATGGTGCACAAGGACAAGGTATCACAATGGCTACTGCTGATGACGTAAATGCTGCAACAGTTGATATGGACCAAATCCAATTGCATCCAACAGTTCATGTTGAAGGTGATAACGCTGTATTAATTACAGAAGGTTTACGTGGTGACGGAGCTATCTTAGTTAACCAATCTGGTGAAAGATTTACTGATGAAGTTGGTACAAGAGATGTTGTAAGTGCTGCTGAAAATGAACAAGAAGGTGGCTATGCTTGGTTAATCATTGATCAAAAGATGGCTGATGCTTCTGCAGTTATCCAAGGTTATATTGACAAGGGATACGCTGTAAGTGGAAAAACTTACGAAGAACTCGCTAAGGCTATGGAAACAGATGAATCTACATTCAAGACAACTATGGAAACATGGAACAAGTGTGTAGAAAATAAGAAGGATGAAGAGTTCAATAGAACAACATTCGCTGATAAGTTAGATACTGCTCCATATTATGCAATCAAGGTTCAACCTGGTGTTCATCATACAATGGGTGGTCTTGTAATCAATACTGATACACAAGTATTAGATACAGATAACAATGTAATTGATGGTTTATTCGCTGCAGGTGAAGTTACTGGTGGCGTACATGGTGCTAACAGATTAGGTGGTAACGCTGTTGCAGACTTCGTAGTATTTGGTAGAATTGCTGGTACACAAGCTGCTAAGTATGTTGGTTAATTGAAATATCCATAAATGATACGGTTAGAGAAATCTAGCCGTATTTTTTTTGGAATAAAGTTTCTCGAAAGTGGGTGTAAAATAGAATTATTCTTTTTGGAGGGGCAATATGAAGGGAAGCATGGTTCAAGGAAATCCTTTGAAATTAATATTACGATTTTCATTACCATTATTATTAGGAAATTTATTTCAACAAACTTATAACATGGTTGATGCAGCAATTGTTGGACAGACGTTAGGTTCAAGTGCGTTGGCTGCAGTTGGTGCGACTTCATCTGTACAATTTTTGGTTCTTGGATTTTGTATGGGAACATGCATTGGATTTGGTATTCCAGTTGCACAAAAATTTGGCGCAGAAGATTATGAAGGCTTAAGGAAATATGTATTTGTAGGTGCAGTATTATCCGCTATCATTGCCGTTACAATGGCAGTTTTAACTGCATTATTATGTGGTGTAATCTTAGATATTCTCCAAGTCCCACAAGAGATATTCCAACAAGCATATGATTATCTGGTCATTATATTCATTGGAATTCCATGTACAATCTTATATAACTATCTTTCTAGTATTTTGCGTGCAATTGGTGATAGTAAAACACCTTTCTTATTTTTAGCTACATCTGCAGTATTAAATATTTTCTTGGATTTGTTCTGTATTATTGTACTGAAATGGGGCGTTGCGGGTGCTTCTATTGCGACAATTGTTTCTCAAGGAATTTCAGGATTATTATGCTTATGGTTGATTGTTAAAAAATTTCATATTTTACATCCACATAAAGAAGATTGTCATATGGAAAGAGCAATCACAAAAGATTTATTGATCATGGGAATGCCAATGGGACTTCAGTTTTCTATTACTGCGATTGGATCTATGGTCATGCAGAGTGCAAACAATGCCTTGGGTACGATCTATGTATCAGGATTTACAGCAGGTATGAAAATCAAACAATTTATGATGTGCCCATTTGATGCCATCGCAACGGCAGTTTCTACATTTGCATCTCAAAATTATGGCGCAAAGAAAATGGATCGTGTCAAACAAGGTATTAAACAAGGAACAGGTATTGGGATTTTATATGGAATCGTATCTGGTATTTTAATGATTTTATTTGGAAGAACATTGTCTATGATATTTGTATCTTCTAGTGAAGCCGCAGTACTAGATGCATCCGCATTATATTTACGTAGAATGGGAATGTTCTGGTGGTCATTAGGTATCTTGAATGTTCTTAGAACTGCTGTTCAAGGATTAGGATACGCAACAAGAGCTGTTATGGGTGGCGTAGTAGAAATGGTGTGTAGATGTATTATGGCATTGTGTTTTGTACCAATTTTTAAATTTGACGCAATTACATTCTGTGATCAAACAGCATGGATTGGAGCATGTATATATATTGTTCCGACTTGTATTGTAACAATTAGAAATATTGAAACTAAAATAAAACAAGAAGAAAATTTAGAATTTTTGAAATGAATTTTGAGGATTTCTTCAAAAATTTGTGAATAGTATATAAAGGAGATATTCACAAATATGAAAAAATTCGAAGACCTACAATTTAGTGACAGTTATATGTTTTCTACAATACTAGAAAATCCAA
>CAVHRL010000058.1:0-13161 GCA_963638375.1 Lachnospiraceae bacterium | reverse complement strand
AATACTATCTCCTTTATATACTATTCACATGTTTTTTGAAAAATCCTCAAAAGTTTTATTTTATGACGATTCTTCCTGCACCATAGATATTTTCATAATCTATCATGTAGTTTTCGTAACTAGATAATGGAGAATTTTTTGTGCTGATTGAATTATTTTTAAATGCAGATAAGTATTCCGCAAATATCATATAATCTTCGCCTACATAATCTAATACAACTTCTGTATCTTTCAACATGGATAAACCTCCACCAGAATTTCTTAGAATGTAATTGACACCAGAAACGGTATAAGTCTTTGTAAGATCCATTGGTTCATATTGCTTAGTTTCTTTGTTGTAGACTTCTACATCATGCACTCTATATTTTCCAGAAGATGGACTATCTACCCATACTCCATTTTCATCTTCTTTACAAGTTGGTTCTACACTAAGATCAATTTGATACTTCATACCTGCACAATGTAAGATAGATGATTCATCAGGTAAAAAACGAATCGAGAATTCTAATGCATCTAATAGTTGTTGACCTGAAGCTTCTACCATACAAATAACATTTCCGTATGGCATTAAACTCTTACAATCACGATAAGTTAAGATTCCATTAGGGAAGTCTTGACGAATACCACCAGCGTTATTGATTGCGATATCACAATCCATTCCTTTTTCTTCATTAAAGTACCAATAGAAAGCATCTGCTGTTAAATCGCCTAAATTTGTTTCCATCTTACGTACGATTCTTTCACCTGTTGTTGGATCGTTGATATAGAATGAATCACTTTCTTTGGCAATGGATTGATTTAATTGTTGATCGATTGTGTCTATAATAGATTTTTCCATATCTTTGACTGTTTCATCTTGTCTATCATAATGATCAATGAGTTGTGTGGAGATAGATACTACTCCATCCGTAACTGTAATATCCATTTGTCCAATATAAGCTAAATAAGACTGTGTTTGTGTTAATATAACATCATTTCCATTTTTATCTTTCACATGATCTTCTTCTATCTTTGTGTGAGAATGACCATCAATGAATGCATCTAGTCCAGTTGTGTTTTCGATTACATCTGTACTTGTATATGGAGAAGAGCCTTCTTGTACGCCTAAATGTCCCATGGCTATCACTACATCTGCTTCTTTAGAAGCTTCATCAATTGCGGATTGCACGGCATCGTATAATTCTTTTCCATCATCTCCGGCATAAACTCCATAAATATAATTTCCTGATTCATCTTGGAAATAAGCAGGAGAAGATTTTGTGATTGTTTCTGGTGTTGTGATTCCAATAAATGCAATCTTTAAATCACCAGCTTCTAGTACTTTATATGGTTTTAATACAAGACTATTATCACTTGTATTGTAGAAGTTACATGATACATAATCAAAATTCGCAAGATCCATTAAATGGAATGCTTGGTATTGTCCATAATCAAATTCATGATTTCCTAATGTCGCAAGATCATATCCCGTTTCATTCATGAGCTTGATCATTTCTTCACCATTATTCAAACTACTATATGCTGATCCTTGAGAATGATCCCCATCATCAACTAATAATACATTTTTTCCTTCTTTGATATAATCTTCTTTCATTGCCTTAACATTGGCATAAGATAATCCATCTACTTCTTCATCTCCATCTTTTACTTTGTTGTTTATATACCCATGAACATCATTTGTATATAAAACAGTAGCTGTACCACTTGCGGTCTGTTTTTTACAACCTGAAAAAGATAATAATAAAGATAAAATTAAAAAATATTGAATCTTTTTTTTCATATAATTCCCCTATAAAATAATATCATCGTTTCTGTGAATTGTCGCAAGATTCGACTATACTATAAAGTGGTTTGAAAGGGAAAAATTCATGTTTAAATATTATACAGTGATTATATTTTTGAGTGTTTTTTCAATGACTGTACTACAATTCTGTATTGGAGAAAGTAACTCATTATCTTTAGAAAGAAAATCATTATTTCGTTGGTTATTTAGTTTGATTGCGATTGCGGCAATCTGTGAATGGCTTTCTGTCTTTTTAGAAGGTACTGCAGATTCTTTATATTTTTTACATGTAGCTATTAAAGTTTTTGAATTATCGCTAGCTCCAATTATAGCGTTTCTTTTCTCTTGGATCATTGAAAAGAAATATATGAAGTATATTGTGCTATTTTTATTTGGACATTTTGTTTTGGAGTGTTTATCTGGAGTCTTTGGGTTTATTTGGTATATTGATGCATCAAATTGTTATCATCATGGAAAGTTCTATTTTGTTTATATGATTTCTTATATTATTTCCGCAATATATGCGATGTATATCATTTTAGGAAATATGAAAAAGTATCAATATCATGGTACACAATTCTTATTTATGATTGCGATATTCTTGGTATCTGGTATTGTGTTGCAGTTGATGGATAGAGATATTAAGGTTGATTATCTCGCTGTATCAATGGCATCTATGATGTTGTATGTATTCACATTAGAAATGATTCAACAAATTGATGAATTGACATCTTTATTGAATCGTAGAGGATATGAGAATTGTATTGCCCACATTGATCAGAAATGTGTTGTTATATTTTTTGATGTAGATAATTTTAAGAACGCTAATGATGTACATGGACATGTTTTTGGTGATCAAGCTTTGAAAAAAGTTGGCGAAGCAATCAAGAAGAATTATTCGAAATACGGAAAATGTTTTCGATATGGTGGAGATGAATTTTGTGTTATTTTAAAAACACATTTAGATGAAGTAAATACTTTGAATCATAATTTCTTCTACTCTATCAAAGAATTAAGAGAAAATGAAAAACGACTACCAGGAGTAACTGTAGGTTATGCATACTACAATCCTGATAATCAAAATATTCAAGATGTCGTAAATGAAGCTGATGCGATGATGTATAAATATAAGAAAATGAGAAAAAATAGAAAGGTACAACATGAGGAACAATAAATGAGTGTGAATGAGAATACATTATTGAATGGTTCAGTGCGGCCTGCAATATTAAAATATGCTTTGCCGATTATTTTGAGCATGATGGCAACGCAGTTTTATTCTGTGGCAGATACAATGATCATTGGTTTGAAATTGGACGCAAATGCATTGGCGGCGGTATCGAATGCTTCTACTGCTTTAATGTTTTTCTTGTTTGTTTCTGGTGGTATGGAACTGGGTGGAGGATTATTAGTAGCATCTAATAAACCAACTGCTTGTAAAAGTAAGATGGCAGAAATATTCTATAATTTGATTTTTGTTGATTTGATATTAGCACTAGTCATGCTTGTGTTAGGATGGTTCGGATTGAGTTGGATGTTGAAATTGATTCAAACACCTAGTGAAATATTAGAAGAAGCTATTCTTTATGGAAGAATTTATTTGTTAGGATTACCATTTTTGATGGTTTATGACTTAACAAAAGAATGTGTGATGGGATGTGGAAATTCAAAAGTTCCATTGTACGCAATCATTGCGACAAGTTTAATGAATATTGTATTAGATTTTATCTTTGTTGGACCTTTTGGAGTAGCAGGAGCAGCGTGGGCTACGGCTGCTTCTCAAGTTGTAGGTGCTATTTTTATGTTGTATTATTTGAAACAAACAGAATTAGAGATTCCATTTGAGAAGACAATGTTGAAGTCTGAATACGCAAAAGAAATTATTCGCTTATCTGCCCCAAACTCATTACAACAAGCAAGTGGAACATTGATTACTACAGTAAGACAAAGTTTACTTGGAGGATTAGGTGTAGCCGCAATTGCAGGATTTTCTTGTGCGAACAAAATATCTAGTTTATTGATGATGGCTGTATATGGATTTGTACAATCAATTGTATTTTTTATAGCACAAAATACGACCGCAAATAATCTAGATAGAGTACATGAAGGATTAAAAGAAGGAAGAAAGATATTGTTTGTTTATTCGTTATTTGTTGCATTCTCGTGTACTTTTTTGAATCAAGGGTTAATGCGTTTATTTACAAACGATCAACAAGCAATGATGTATGGTTGCACGATATTGGCGTATGAAGGGTTTACATATATCTTTCAGGCACAAAAACATTTAAATGAGGCAAGACTAAGAGGTGCACAAAAGATGGGGCTATATTTGATATCTAATCTAGGACAGATTGGTATTAATGTAATTGCTTGTATTATATTAGTTCCTATGGTTGGCTTTAATGGATTTTGGATCTCTACATGGATCAGTTCACCAATTGGACTGATAATTGCGATTTTCTTAAATAAAATTGGCGAATGAAAAAACTTAATTTTAAAGATCATTTCTTTAACAGTTAAGAAAAATAAAAAGTCTGGAATTTAGCTTATTTAAGCGGAATTTCAGACTTTACTATTCAAATTATTGTTGTATGGAATGTTGATTTCTATGACTTTTTTGTAAAACAGAATTTTGTTCCAGATTTGAAATGATTTAATAAACACATTTCATCTTGAGGAATATGTCCAATATAGTTCTTTTCCCCATCATTTGGTGTGTCTTTTAATACGATATGTAATTCACCGTGGTAGTGTTTACAATTATCATTTACGATAACAACGTCGCCTCTATGGAATACTTCTTTATTACACTTTCTATATGGAATACTTTCATTCTTGAAGAAGATACGTGTCCATCTAGATCGAATCATATAATATAAATATTCACCAGCAGAATGTGCTTCATAGTAAAGAATTTTCTTTTCTAGATCTGTTACATCATCTGCTAATTCAATATCAAATGGAATTCTCTTGAAATCTCCATGTGGAATATATTCCGCAAATGGTCCAAGTTCTTCTTTCTTTGGAATATTGACATATACTTGATCCATAGTTTCTTTAATGGATTCAAATTCTTCTTTAGATGCAAAGGCATTACCAAAGATGATTTCATCTACATTGTCCATTGCCAAACAATGTTTTACTTGATCTGCGACTGTCATCCAACGATGATCTTCTAATGTTGGTAGACCTTCTTGAATTGGCCAAGGGCCATGTGCACCAGGAACATTGGAAGAAATGAAGATTGCAACTTTCACACCTTTTTCTTTCCAGTGATTATTTACATTCATTGTGGATTCTAAATCTGCACCTGTATATCTTTCGGGATAGAAGTTGTGGCAACAAACCATGTTATTGATATTTGCTCCACCATTGATTGCGTTATCGATATGTTTCACAAATGCGGCAGACATTTCTACACCAATTCCATAGTTATTGTTGATTAAAGTGACATCTCTTTCATCTCCATAACAAAGGTCCATTCGAACGGAATCAATACCCATTTCTTGAAATACGGATAAGTCAGATTCACTAGCGCCCATCTTGTCTAAGAAAGCTGTGTTGCAGTCACCAGATACTTTCATGCCGTATTTGTGTGCGATACCTGTGAAATTTTTAAAGTATTGTGCGACTTCCTCTTTGCTTCCTTCGATTGAGAACATACTCGTAAATACTTTTGTAAATCCATAACTACTAGCTAGTTTTAAATAGTCATCGATTTGTTGAATCGTTTCTTGTTCTGGGTAAACAGAAACACCTAATACAATTGCCATAAATGTCCTCCTTTAATATTTTTTTGCGTTTAATGCATTGTATTCTTTAAATAGTTCTAGACAAGCTTCATGATCGATTTGTTTTAAATAATTATTGAACTTTTCTCTTCCATTAAACATTTCATCAAACTTTTGATCACGGAATCCAATAATAGAATTTTCTTTAATTGTACATCCATAATAAATTGTTTTAATGTTTGCCCAAAGACATGCTGCTAAACACATTGGACAAGGTTCTCCAGTTGTATATAAGACACAATCTGATAAATCATAGCTATTGATGTTTTGTTCAGCGTTTCGAATGGCCACAATTTCACCATGGCAAGTAGAATCATTGTTTTTTAATACCATATTATGACCTTGACCAATGATTTGATTATCTTTTACGATAACACTACCAAATGGTCCGCCTTCTTGATTGTAGATACCATTTCTAGCTTCTTCTATCGCTACACGCATAAATTCAGATACTATTGTTTTCTTTAAATATTTCATTGATTATATTTTCTCATTTCCATTTACTTTTAGACTTTCTAATAATAAATCAATAAACATGAAATAGGCAAATGTTTCAGTTAATACAGTTTTGCCACTATGTATAGATTGTGACTCAGGTAAGATGAGAAGTCTGATCAACTTTGTAGAATCTTATATAAACATGAATCATAAAGTTTCAAGAAAAGAGGAGAAAATGAAAAACTTAACAGATTCATTAGTATCGTTTTCTGCGAAGATTGCGAATAATCGTGTCTTACAAACGATACAACGTGCATTTATGCGCTTGATGCCAATTACAATGATTGGTGGATTTGCATCCTTGTTTAAAGGATTATCGATTGGTGGTTATCAAGCATGGTTACAATCAACGCCTATTTATAGTATTTTAGGGGCTGTTTATCAATTTACAGTTGGTTTATTAGGTGTTTATGTTGCGCTCTTAGTAGCGTATGAATGTGCATCAACATACGACATCAAAAATCAGGTAATGTAGGATTAGGACTTGTATCATTGGCTTCATTCTTAGTTGTAACACCTTATGAAGCAGCAGCTGATTCCTATAGTGCATCTACTTTATCTACACAATGGTTAGGTTCTACTGGTATGTTTGCGGCATTGATCATTGCCTTTGTGACTGCAGCAATTTTTAAATTCTGTGAAAGTCATAATATTGAAATCAAGCTTCCAGAACAAGTGCCACCTGCAGTTGCACAACAATATCTGTTTGGTTAACATATGGATTACAATGCGCAGGTTTATTAGGTTACGCAACTGGTGCGAGTGCAGGTAGCTTCGTTCCATTCTTCGTATCCAATTTAGTATCCTATGGTGTACGAGGAGTCATCTTTGGATGTATTATGTTTGTTGTTGATGTAATTGTTTATATTCCATTTATCAAAGCGTATGATAAACAAATGTTAGAACAAGAAGCACAACAAGAAAAAGAATTAGAAGAAAAGAGAGCGTAATAAAAGATATGAAGTTAATTGTACAATCAGATGATTATGGAATTACAAGAGCCCAAGCAAGAGGTTGTATTTATGGAATTGAACATGGTGTAGTAAAAAATACTGGTTTCTTTTCAAATATGCCTTGGGCTGATGAAGTGTTTGAATGGATAAAACCACATTTAAATGATATCGCGTTTGGAATAGATTTAAATGCATCTACAGGTCCATCACTTCTCTCACATGATAAGATTCCAACATTAACACATGAAAATGGAATGTTTTTAGGAAGTAGAGAAAATCGTGCATTGGATACAGATGAAAATGATCATGATCATTTGAGTGGCTGTGCACAAGAATTATATGATGAATTTGATGCACAGATTCAGAAGTATATTGAACTTGTTGGACATAAACCTGATTATATTCATGGTCATGCGTATGGTACGAAAACAACCGCGAAAGTTTCTCAAGAGCTTGCGAAGAAATATGGTTGTATTTGGACGTCTGGGTTGATGAAAAGAAGTGATATCGCTCCAAGTGGTATGGGATGGTATGCATTTGATGGGTCATTGGAATCTCAAGCAAAAGAAGATCCAATTCATTATTTAACAGAGGATAAAGGTAAGATGTTATCTTCTGGTAAAGAATATGGTTATGTTGTTTTGCATACTGGTTATGTGGATGCAGAGTTGTTTGACTTAAGTAGCTTTAATATCTGTCGTGCAAAAGATTTGGAATGTGTTTGTAGTGAAGAACTAAAAAAATGGATCAAAGAAAATCAAATGGAATGTATTTCTATGAAAGATGTTCCAGTTGATTGGATTGAAAGATAATTGAATATGAAAATGTCCTAGTACGAAGGGAGTTACGACTAGGACATTTTTTTGAGTGTAAATAACCAGCAATTTATTTATCGCTCAACGTATTTATCTTACTGAAAAATAAAATGAATACAATATTGAAATTTATCTGAATCAATGCTTAGTGGATAAATAAGCGAAAATGAGCGAATAAACAAAGCGATTGTCATTAAAATGTAAGAATGTAATGATAAAATACTACTAACTTTAGGAGTTTCTATCATGAAGAAGATATTGATTGTTGATGATGACGATATTATTCGAAATAAATTAGATTTTCTTTTGTCAGATGAATATCTAACTTTTTGTGCTACTAGCGAAAAAGAAGTAATTACAATTTTGAGGGATAACGATATCAATCTTTGTTTATTAGATGTGAACTTAAAAGAAGAAAATGGTTTTGATTTATGCGAACAAATACGTCAACAATATACAATGCCTATTATTTTTATAACAGTGAATGATGATGAAGATTCTTTAGAAAAAGGATTATTGAGTGGTGGAGATGACTATGTCGTGAAACCATTTTCTATGCGTGAATTAAAACTGAGAATCATGGCACAACTACGTAGAAATTCTTATACGTATAAAAACTATGACATGATTATCGTGGATGATTGGAAATTAGATACTTCGAGACATCAATTTTCTTTTTGCGATGTAAATTTAGAAATATCAAATACGGAATTTGTTCTTATAGAACAATTATTAAAGAATAGAGGCTGTTTAGTTACTAGAAGTGTATTGTTAGATAAAATCACAGAGAGAAATGATTCTTTTGTGGAAGATAATACATTAAGTGTTCATGTGAGCAGACTTCGTAATAAAATGATGAAAAAATATAATTTTTGTCCGATTGAAACGATTCGTGGAATTGGATATCGTTGGAAGGAAAATACATGAAAAAGTCAGTAATTATAGGAATGGTAATCAACATAGTATTAATAATAATGTTATTTTTCTTCTTTTTGCGTGTTGAAAAAAATGAGTTTTTCTATTTCCTAGGAAATGAAAATATCACTGTTTCAGATATCCAAAATTACATACAAAATAATGAGCGAAACCAAAATATTCAAATTGGGAAAAAGAAACTAGAAAATAGTGGATATGCTTCTTCTGGTGATTTTTATATTACAAGAAAAGTATGTGAAGATATATTCCCAATATTTGGAGTTGTTCTATTTGTGGAAATGATAATATATTTTTGTTTGATCAATAGTACTAAAAAAGAAATTAAACAAAAAGAACAATTGTTAAAAGAAAATCATGAATTACATGATAAAAATCAAAGTTTAGAAAATCATTTGATTAATGATAAAGAACAAATGCAACAATATGAAGAAAATTTATATCATCAATTGAAAACACCACTAGCAGGATTGAAGTTATGTTTGGAAACAATTAAAGTTGCTCCTACGGATTCTAATTCGATTGATATGGCACAATTAGAAGCAAATAAAATGTCTGATTTAATTACATTGTTTTTAAAGGATAGAAAAATGAGTGCTAACCAAATACGGTTTTATTTTGCAGAACAAGATTGTGTCTTATTAATGGAAGAAGCTATGGAAACAGTAAATCCATTGGCCATAAAAAAGAATAAAACAGTGCGTTTAGAAACAGAGATAAGATCGTTGATAATTAAATGTGATGAAACTTGGTTGAGAGAAAGTTTTGTTACGCTATTAGAAAACGCAATTGAACATGGAGAAGATGATCCTTCTATTGTGATTCGAAAACAAGGTCAATTTATTTTGATACAAATTCTTTCAAATGGAATCATTCCTGAAGAAGAATTAACACATATTTTTGAACGATTCTATACAACAAATCAAGAACACTATGGTATTGGATTACATATGGCAAAACTAATCATTGAAAATCATCATGGTTCATTAAAAACATATAATATTCAATCAGATTATAAAAATGTATTTGAAATAAAATTACCAATTCTATTTGGTAGTCAAACATACGATGAAAGTGAATTGTAAGATTTGAAGTTTATATTTCTTCTTAGAAAGAAGGTTAAGTATGAAGATTCTAGAATGTAAAGATGTTCATAAAACATATGGGAAAGGGAATCAAGCTGCATATGCATTAAGAGGAATTTCTGCTTCTTTTGAAGAAGATTGTTTTTACAGTGTAATTGGAAAAAGTGGTTCAGGGAAAAGTACATTACTGCATGTATTAAGTGAATTGATTGATATGGATGAAGGAGAAGTTTTTTATGAAGGCAAATCTTTATCATCGATGAATGAACAAGAGAAAGTGTCATTGAAGAAAAGCATCGGAATCGTATTTCAAAATTATCAATTATTACCAGAATTAACAGTAAAAGAAAATATTTTGTTGCCAATTGTATTACAGGAAAATGATATTGAAGAAGATTGGTGCAATGAAATTATGGAAAAACTACAAATAACAGACATCAAAGATAAATATCCAGATGAATTATCCGGTGGCCAACAACAAAGATGTGCGATAGGTAGAGCGTTAATCAATCATCCGAAGTTTTTGTTTTGTGATGAACCAACAGGAAACCTTGACAAGAAAACAAGTGAATCAGTTTTACAGTTGTTATTGGAAATTAGAGAGCTATGTAAACCTACCATTATTCTTGTGACGCATGATTTAGATATCGCAAGAAGTGCAGATGTAGTTTTACATATAGTAGATGGAAAATTAGTTGGTGATGATTATGAATAGAAAAATACAAAAGAAATGCTTTCAGGATAAGAAAGTGTTTATTGGAATTTGTATTTCTATATTTTTATTGTTTTTTTCTTCTTTTTCTTTAGATAGTTTAAACGCACAGACGACATATCAAAGAAAGAAAATATATGGATTTCATAATGGCGTGGCTTTTGATATTACTGAAAATGCAGAAGAACAACTCAAAAATCATTTGTCCGTTCAAAAATATGGAGAAATGGTCGTATATGGTGAAATATTAAATGGAAATAACACAGTTGTAGGTGCGATTGGAACAGTTGATGAATCTTTTAAAGAACTAGAACAATTAGATTTTTTAGAAGGAACCTATCCTTCATATTCTAATGAAATAGCTATGGAAAGTAGTATGTTAGATCTACTTTCAATTTCATATGAAGTTGGAAAAGAAATAGAATTATCGATACAAACGACAGGTGGAACGATTCAAAAACAAACATATATTTTGAGTGGAATCTTAAAAAGTTATACAACAAATTGGCTTACGCAAGATCACTCTGTCTGTGGGGCAATTGTTTCAGAATTTAATGGTATACCAATGGACCGTAATTTGTTCTTTCTAGGAAACTATAAAAATGAAAATCAAATGCAAGAGTTGAATGCAGTAATCAAAGACAAGAGTGAGAGTGAAATTGTATATAATTCGTATAGTTTTGTGACAAATGCATTTAATTTTTACGATTTCTTTGAAAATGGGTCACTGTTGTTAGTGTCAAGTGCAGTATCATTTTTGGTGTTAATGTATATTGAAATATCAACGTATCAAAAACAAATTTATAGAAATCGTGTTCTTTTGAGCTTGGGTATCAGTTACAAAAAATTGAAGAAAAAAATCTATGTGGAAACAGGAAAACAATGGCTTTTTAGTTGGGTGAGTGTTTGTGGAATATCTACAATTATTTGCTTGATTTTGAAATTCATTCAATTTCATTCAACACAATTTTCATTGACATATCATCCATATATTCTGTCTTTGTTTTTATCTTTCTTTGTTGTGTATGTTTCACAAGTGATTCAGCTTTCTATTTTAAAAAAATTAAATGTTGTAACTAATGGAAAAGATATTTCTAAGTATTCAATTAAGCATGTAAAAAGAGATGTTACTATTCCTTTTACAAATCAAACTTTTATTAAAATTGAAAAAAAGAGAATAAGAAAACAAAGAGTCATTACTATTCTTTTACCTATTTGTACTTTCATTATTTTGTTTTGTGGTATGTATAATATCTCAACTACGTATCAAGCGTATAACTGGAATCAAAATAATTTAGGATATGCCTATAAATGGGAAACAAGTAGTCCAAAAAGTGGACTTACTGCAGAACAAATCATACAAATCAAAAATACAGAAGGTATTCAAAGTGTAAAATATTGTTCAAAAGCAAGTTATATAGGAACGGATACAAATCTTATTTACCTAAGTTATTCAAACATACAATCGGATCAATACTATGATTTATATCTTAAAAATAAATATTTAGAAAAAACAACAACTGAAGGATTGCCAATTGAAATCGTAATGTTACCTGAAAGTTCTAGTATTTGGGAAGATATTACTGATTTAAATGATAAAACAGCATTTCTAAATGGAGAAAGTGTTATATGTTACTTTATGAATTTATCGGAAATGAACGATGGAACAGTACAATCGGTGGAAGAAGATTTGAAAGATAACATACATAGTACATCTATTTCTATTCAAAATGGAGCTGAATTATCAATACAATCAAATGGCATATTCACGCATGTAAAGTGTGAAAAAGTAATTCATCATTTGAATGAAAATAATGTAGATACAAATCTAACTTCAGGAACGGTCTTTGTTTCTGAGAAACTTTATCAAAAATTATTGAATGAAGATAAAATCGTATACAATCAAACAATTGCGTATGGCAATAAAAATTTATCCTATGACGTAACAGATAAATTGATGTCAATGATCAACAAAAATAATACGATCAATTTTGAAAATAGAAGAGTTGAACAACAAGAAGAGTATTCTGCAGTATTAGTGAAAATCAGTTATATTGGTGGATTTCTATTACTATTTAGTTTGATTGTTTTTGTGCAAATATATCGGAACCAACTTAGTTTTTATGCAAATGAGATAGAAAGAATACAATTATTAAAACAGTTAGGAACAAACAAAAACATTATCCAAAGAATTTATAAGCAAAATAATATGCGTATTATGATTGTTGTTTTTTTGATAATGAATATTTGCATGATTCCAATCATTTGGTTTATTCAATTTCGTGAATTTTCAAATTATGTTGTAGATGGAATTTCTTTTACGAAAATATGTAAATATGGATTGATTCATACAAATCTTTGGATATTAGTAATTCCACAAATTATATTTATTGTGATTTATTATTTTCTTATGAAAAAGGTACAACTGTAAGATTGATGTAAGATTCAAAGAGTATTCTGATTTTAGGAGGAAGAATAGAAATATTCTTGAGAAGTATATGAAAAACAAATTATAACCTTGTGAGCGAGAAAACCCACGGTTTCAACCGTGTGGATGATAGCGAACACATTGTTTTTCAGTAGATAGAAAATAG
>CAVHRL010000057.1:0-13441 GCA_963638375.1 Lachnospiraceae bacterium | reverse complement strand
GTAAAAAGGTGCTTTTTTATTCCTGATATAATTAAAAATAATAATGTAATTGATGTATCATTCACCATGATTCAAACCATTTCGCAATATTGATATTATGTGAAATGGAATTCTAAACATTTTTATTGTATATATACCCCGTGGGGGTATATGCGAGGGTGAAACAGGGCGCGGGTACCCCCAAAACCACCGACAGAACAAAAAGGGAGAAAAGGAGGAATATGGTTGATTATAAAGGCACGTTAGGGAAGATAAAAAAAGAGATAGAAAAAGGGGAGAGAAGAATAAGTTTATTTGAGGATGGATATACGTTGTGTAGAGGATGGCTAGAAGAAGATGAAGAAAGGGGGGTAAAAGCGTTAAAAGAGATGAGAAGACTAACGGCAATAGGGATGAAATATTACGGAGAGAAGAAGGTGTGGGATGAAGCGGAGAAACTGAGAAGATTAATGTACGAATTGTATAAATTAGAAGCACCGATTCACTTCGATGCGTACTGTTTGGCGTTAGAGTATGATAGACCAGTAGAGGAGCAATTTTATTATCCAAGAAGGAAGGTATTAAAACAATTTGTAGACGAGTTGCAGCGATTAGCAGACGGAGAGATAGAGGAATTGTTTTTAAGTTGTCCGCCGAGAATAGGGAAAACAACGCTTTTATTGTTTTTTACGACATGGATGATGGGAAGGGAGCCGGAGAAGAGCAATTTGTACAGTAGCTTTTCAGATATCATTACAGAAAGTTTCTTCAACGGAATAATGGAAATAATGACAGACAAGGGAACGTATCACTATGTAGACATATTTCCAAGTGCGCAGATAGCAAAAGGTGGAACAAATGCAAAGAATGAAACAATAGATTTAGGGAGAAAGAAGCACTATCCAAGTTTAACGTGTAGAAGCTTGTACGGAACATTAAACGGAGCGTGCGATTGCAACGGAATTTTAATAGGGGATGACTTGATAGGGGGAATAGAGGAAGCGTTAAACAAAGATAGATTAGTAAGTGCATGGAGCAAGGTAGATAACAATTTGATACCAAGAGCGAAAGAAAAGGCGAAGATACTATGGTGTGGAACGAGATGGAGCATTGCAGATCCAGCAGGTATAAGAATGTCGTTGTTGCAAGAGAACGAGAATTTCAGGAATAGGAAATATGTAATATGCAATTTACCAGCGATGAACGAAAAGGACGAAAGTAATTTTGATTATTTGTTTGGAGTAGGGTTTAGTACGGACTTTTATAGACAAAGAAGAGCGAGTTTCGAGAAGAATAACGATATTGCGAGTTGGAGTGCACAGTATATGTGTACACCGATAGAAAGAGAAGGAACAGTGTTTGAGCCAAACGACTTTAGATACTTCAACGGTCAATTACCAAGTGAAATACCAGATAGAATCTTTATGGCGGTAGACCCAGCATACGGAGGAGGAGATTTCACGGCGAGTCCTGTATGTGTGCAATATGGGGAAGATATATATGTACCAGAGGTAGTGTTTGACAACGGAGAAAAGAATATAACACAACCTAAGATTGCAAGAATGGCAAAGAAATATAACGTAACGATCATGCAAATAGAAGCGAACAAGAGCTTACAGAGTTATGTAGAAGGGGTGCAAAACGAAGTTTCAAAGATAGAAGGGAAGACAACGGTGCAAAGCAAAACAGCAGGAAATCAAACAAGTAAGGAACAAAGAATATTTGATAGAGCGCCAGATATAAGAGAACATTTTATCTTTTTAGAGAGTGGGAAGAGAAACAAGGAATACGAATTATTTATGCAAAATGTGTTTTCCTTCAAGATAGAGGGAAAAAACAAACATGACGATGCACCAGATGCATTAACACAAGCATGCGAGATGTATGAAAAAAGAGTAGGGAATAAAGTTAGGATATTCGCAAGACCATTTTAGGAAAAAAGTGTAAAAATTAGTATAGTTATGCGAAAAAATAAAAGAGAATGATTATAATGTAGTTGTGTATTTATGCAAAGAAAGGAGCGAGTACAGGCAGAAAAATATGGCAGAGGAAATCGTAACAAACGAAACAACAGGGAATCAGCATTACGAAGCTTACTTAAAAGCGAACGAAAAAGATAAGATAGTAGGTACAAACTCAGAACATTTGCATGGAAGAACGAAGATTTTAGTAGACGATACAGAGATAACAGACGAGAACATCATTCCTGTATTAGTTAGAGCGATAGGGAAGCATTCTAAGAACTGTTTTGAAATAGAGTACTTGTACAATTATAGAAGAGGTATTCAGCCAAGCTTGCAAAGAGAAAAGAAGGTTAGACCTGAGATTGTAGCTCATATCGTAGAAAATAGAGCAAATCAGATTGTAGACTTCAGAACAGGATATATGTGTGGAAGTTCAGATGCTATTCAATACATCGGTTCATGCTCAGAACAAGGAAGGCAAGAAGAACTAGCGGAGTTAGTTTCAAAACTAAACGAATATATGCAAGATGTAGATGCACCAACAGAAAACAAGGAATTATTCGATTGGATATTCACATGTGGAGTAGGCTACAAAATGGCATTACCAAATGTACGAGCAGAATATGGAGATATTCATACAACACCTTTTGAAACATATGTACTTGATCCAAGAAATACGTTTGTTGTGTACAGCAACGAATTAGGAGAGCCACCTATTCTAGGTGTCAGATATGTTACAAAGGAAGACGGAACAATTGTTTATTCATGCTATACAGACGATACCGTTTATACAGTAGAACAATATGTTGTACGTGGAAAAACAAAGTATAGACTAAAAGATGTTCAAGGACATTTTGTAAACAGTATTCCGATTATCGAATATATCGACAATCAAATGCGAATGGGAGCATTCGAGGTGGTTATTACATTGCTCGATGCAATCAACAACGTAACTTGTAATAGACAAGAAGCAATAGAACAGTATGTTCAAGCATTATTACTGCTACATAACGTAGCATTAACAAGCGACCAATTTGAAGAGTTGATAGAGCAAGGTGCTATTCAGTTTGACGATGCGACTCCAGAAAAGACAGGAGAAGTAAAATATATCAGTTTGGACTTAAACCAAGATAACACTCAAACACTTGTAGACAGTATGTGGCAAAGTGTAAGAGAAATATGTGGAATACCTAGTATGTCAGACGGAAGCACAAGTGATTCCTCAAACAACGGTGCTGTTATCATGCGTCAAGGATGGGGGCAAGCAGAAGCCAAGGCAAAGAACAGCGAAGAAATGTTCAAAGTTTCAGAAAGAAAGTTCTTAAAACTTGTCTTAGGACTATGTAGAGATGTTACAGGAACGTTAAAAAATCTAAACCCACAAGATATTCAGATTAGATTTACAAGAAGAAACTACGAAGATATTCAAACGAAGTCACAAGTGTTAGTCACAATGCTTGCAAACGAAAAGATAGACCCTAAATTAGCGTTTGAACAAAGCGGAATGTTTGTAGATCCAGATAGAGCATATACACAAAGTATGCAGTATTACGGAGCACAACAATCCAAAGCCTTGAAATTAGCTCAAAAACAAGCAAATTCAAACGATTTAAAGAAAGATGAAGAAGAGGACGGCGAAGGCAAAAACTCTTCAAATTCTAACGGAAAAGGCGGTCAGAATGAAGGATAAGAAGTTATCTGTAGAAACCGTAGAAAAAATAGAAAAATGTTTGTATGCGTTTGGTAAACCTTGCGAGGTAAAGCTAGAACACGGAAAACCTACAGTCATAGTTATTCAAAGACAAGTATTCAAAGATAAAATACTCGATTCAAAGGAAGAGAGTCACAAATAAATAGAGTTCTGAAGAGAACAGATATTCAAAAGTACAAATTTTGTATTTTTGCGTATTTGTTCTCTTTTTCTTTATATGCAGAAAGGAATAAAAAAATGTCAAAAGAAGGAACAAATCTTTATATAGCAGAGTTTGACGAAGTAGAAACACTTGGAAGTTATATCTACAAAGCATATTTGCAAGGCGAAATCAACGAAAACGAAGCAATTCAGCAATGTGAAAACTTGTTTATTCATGCATTTCTTAGAGGTTTCCAAGTAGGATACAAAGATTTGGATTTAGATTCTGCGGATATTGCATTTTTTGAAGAATATATACGTCAAAGAGAATGGCAGATAGAAGCCATGACGGAAGGATATTTCGATGGGAAGACATGGAAAGATAGACTTCTAGAGCATTTCAAAAACCTAGACGGAGAATATAGCATCAAGAAATTACTTGTTACGGAATATCACAGAGATATCAACAAAGGCTTAGAAGAGTTTGGAAATACGTATCAAGATGCAAAAGGCGAAGAACTTTATAAGACTTGGGAAACGATGCAAGACGATAGAGTTAGAGATACTCACGACTATCTAGACGGAGTAAAGGTGAAAATTGGGAATGATTTTTACACATATAACGGAGATCATGCACCATATCCAGGAAGGTTTGGAAAACCAGAAGAAGACTGTAATTGTAGATGCAGAATTCGATTAACAAAGGAATAGCCAATTTCAAAGGGAATTGAGTTATATCAGTGCTAGGGAAAGCACTTAAAAATCACGCAATATAAAGTGTAGGGAAACACTATAAAAAACGCAGAAAGGACGATCATATAAAGATATGGCAAATTATTTAAAAAATCTTTTAGGCGAAAAGTACAAAGAAGGAATGACAGAGGAAGAAATTTCAGAAGCACTTGAAAAAGCAAGCATCAAGTCAAAGGGAGAAGATTCAAACGAAGTCAAGAAACTAAAAGAACTTCTTTCAAAAACCAATTCAGAAGCAGCAGATTACAAAAAGCAACTTAGAGCAAAGCAATCAGAAGCAGAGCGAAAAGATGCAGAAACTAAGGAACTTTTGGAAAAGGCACAAGCTGAATTAGAAACAATGAAACAAGAAAAGAAGTTATCAGAGTACACGGCACAGTTTACAGCACAAGGCTACGATGCAGACAGTGCTAAGACAGTTGCAGAAGCATTCATCAACGGTGACTTGGAAACACTCTTGAAAAGTCAGAAAGACTTATTCGACAAGAAAGAGGCTGTATTAAAGTCAGAGCTTGTCAAAAAAACACCAAGACCAGCGAGCGGAAGCACAGGCGGAGAAAAGATGACGAAAGACAAAATAAATGCGATGTCTTTTGAAGATCGTATGAATTACATCAAGGAACACAAAGACGAATATACAGAAATCATGAAAGAAAAAGATTAAATGTATATCCGCAAAAACGATTGAAAGAAAAGGAGAACATTTAACATGGCAGCAATCAATCAGTATTACGACAATTTCGTGTTACAGAACGAAATTGACAATATGTATGACACAGCATTGTCTATGTCACAATTTTGCACACCTGATATGTCTTTAGAAGGTGAAGCTGGGGATATCGTAAAAATCAATGTTTACGATGCAACAGCAGCAGCAGAAGAAGTTGCACTTGGAGAAGGTAACACAAAACAAATTAAAACAACATTAACAACTAAGCAATATACAGTTAAGACTGTACAATCTCGTTTTGCATGGTTAGACGAAGAAGCTCGTAAAGATCCATTAGTTCCAGTAGTTGGAACACGTAAATTAGGTGCAGACTTAGTTAACTACATGAATGCAGATATCATGAAGGAATTCAACAATGCTACACTTTATCAAAAGGCTAGTGGAGATTATTTCGCAGACTTCATCGATGCAGTTTCTAAGTTAACATTAGACCCACTACATGCAGGAAATGGTGATGAAACATTAGATCCAACAGCTATGTGTTTCGCATTAGTTAACAAGATGGATTTAGCTAAAATCCGTAAGTCTATGAAAGACCAACTTAAATATGTAGAAGCATTTTCACGTACAGGCTATATCGGTACAGTAGCAGGTGTAAATATCTATGTTTCCGCAATTGTAACAGAAGGTTCTATCATCTTAGGACACAGAAGTGGTGTAAAACTCTTCACAAAGAAATCTGTTGAATTAGAACAAGACAGAGAAGTAAACGAACGTAGAAACTGGAGCTATGCAAGACAAGTATATGTACCAGCATTATACGATGCTACAAAGGTATGTATCATCAATGCTACAGGCGAAAAGCCAACAGGAACAGATTAATTAAAAGCTAAGATTTAGATTGAGAGTCAAATCAAAAAGATAGGAGATAACAGGATTATGACAGATTCAGAGAAGATAACATACGTAAAAGCTATGACAGATGAAGAAGACGAAACTGTTATCTCTATTTTCTTAGAGATAGCAAAACAAGCAGTCTTAAATAGACTTTATCCGTTAGAAACAGAAGACGATAAAAGAACGTGGCTTTCAAAATACGATACAACACAATGCAGAATCACATCTTATTTGCTAAATAAAAGAGGAGCCGAAGGTGAAACGGCACACTCTGAAAATGGAGTATCTAGAACTTATTCAAGTGCGGATATTCCTAACGCTTTATTGTTTGAAATAACACCGTTTGCAAAAATAAAGTAAGAAGGTACGTTATGAAGAACATGAAACGTAACAAAAGAACATTCTATTATGCGCTATACACGGATAAAAAGGATGTAGTAGATGAAGACGGATTCTATACAGGTGAGTATGAAGTAGGATATACGGATCCAATAGAAATGAAGGCGAGCATTTCGGCAAGCACAGGTTCATCATCAATAGAACAATTTGGAAATCTAACAGATTACGACAAAGTAATTATAGTAGACGATGTGAATTGCCCTATAGATGAGAATTCAATTCTATGGATAGGTATAAACCCTACGGATAGCAAAGCAAATAACTATATCGTCAAAAAGAAAGCTGAAAGTTTAAATTTTATTTCTTATGCAGTCAAGAAAGTTGATGTAAAAATGAATGGCTAGAACAAATATTAGTATTGATATTTTCAATTCTAAATCTATCGATAAGGCAATAGCACGACTAGATGCATACGAAAGAAATTTAGAACGCAAAAGAGATGCATTGTTAGAACAATTAGGTAACTTAGGATTAACAATTCTTTCTTCTAATTTGTTAGCAGTCAACCCAGACGGAAACACGGATGTATCCGTAAGTTTAATAAATAACAACGACGGAAAGATAACAATTTCCGTAGGCGGTACGGCAATTTTGTTTATTGAATTTGGTACAGGTATCAGATACTCAGAAAGCCAAGAAGCTAAGTCAGATTTAGAAGATTCAAGCGGAATTGTATCAAGAGGAACTTGGGGAAATCATAACGGCTCAAATCCTTTTGGTTGGTGGTATCCACATGATGGTAAATACCATCACACTTACGGTTCACCAGCACAAATACCAGTTTATGGAACAAAACAAGAACTAATCAGCAGAATTGAACATGTGTGTAGGGAGATATTTAGGTAATGTTAGACAAAGAAAACGAAATATACACAAAAGTTAGAAATGCAGTGTTAGCAAAATATGAGAGTGCTAGTGTTGCAAGCGTTTATGTTGCAAGTCCAGCGTCTTTTCCTCATGTATCCGTTATTCAAATGGATTCATACGAGCCTACGCAATTTAGAGATTCTAGCTTAGAACAAAAATTTGTTACTTCTACATTTCAAATCGATGTTTATTCAAACGATAAAACAAAGGCGAAAAGCCAATGCAAAGCAATCGTAGGAATAATCGACGATACGTTGAGAAGAAGCAATCTTGTAAGAGAATCGTTAGTTCCAGTTCCTAACTTAAACGATGCGACGATTTACAGAATGACAATCAGATACAAAATGGTAGCGGATAAAAACTATTTCTACAGTGCATAGATAGCACTAAAAAAACAATTCAAAAGAAAAGGAGAATTTAGATCATGGCAACAAATACATTCATGACATTCTTGATGCACTCCACAGATGGAGAAAGCTATACAAAGTTAGAAGATATCATCTCTTATCCTGATTTAGGTGGCGCACCTAACACAATCGATGTAACAACTTTATCAGATAGAATGATGACAAATATTCTAGGCTTGCAATCAGCAGATTCTATGGAATTTCCAATTCTATATACACCAGAATCATTTAAGACATTGAAAGCACTAGAAAACAAAACAGAGCATTATGCTATTTGGGTAGGCGGAACAGATAATGGAACAACAGTTACACCTACAGGAGCATTAGGTAAGTTCACATTTGATGGAATGCTAAATGTAAGAATGACAGGTGCAGGTGTTAACGAAGCACGTAAGGCAACAATTACATTGTCTGCTTCAACACCAATTACATTTACAGCAGAATAATTTTGCAGTTATAAAAGTGGTATATAGGTTAGTATCTCGACTAAAAAGGTACTAACCATATATTGCATATATAGAAAAAACAAAGGAAAGAATCATAAGTAATTATGGCAACGAAGAAGAAAGGTAAGGTAGCAAAGGCTATGTCAAACAAACAAATTAAATTTACATACGATGATATGGAATACGTATTAGAGTACTCAAGAAACACAGTTAGAACAATGGAAAGAAATGGTTTTAGATTCGATAAATTATCAGATGAGCCAGCAACATATATTCCAATGTTATTTGAAGGTGCATTCTTGGCAAAACATAAACGTATCAAACAAGAAAAGGTAAATGAAATTTTTAGTCATATTCAAGCCAAGGATGAATTGATGCCTAAGTTAGCGATTATGTATCAAGAAGCTGTTTCTACATTGATGGAAGAACCAGATGAAACGGATGCAAAAAAGGTAACTTGGGAAGCGGACTTCTAATAGATCGTTTCCCTAAAACAGATAATCATTCTTCTACTAATGATTCTACTTCTTCTTCAGAAGAAAAATATGAAACGTATACAGCAGTTTTTGAAGCAGTATGTCCTTATTTCATGTCAATAGGAGTTTCCTATGATGAATTTTGGAATGGTGACTTTGAAATCTGTAAGTATGCACAGAAAGCTGAAATCTTACGTAAAAAGAGAAGAAATCAAGATGCTTGGTGGAATTCGATTTATACGTTTAGAGCGTTATGTGATGCATCGGTTTTATTCCATGACTTCGTAGATAAGAAACCAGAGCTAAAGTTTTCTACTGAAATTCCTTTACCTTTATCAATGGAAGAGGCAGAAGAACAAGAAAGAGCTAAGAAAACTAAAGAAATGGAAGAATTTACGGCAAGAATGGAAGCCTTCGCACAAGCACATAATGCAAGCATGAAAAAAGAAGAAAAGAAAGAACAGTAAAAGAAAGGAAGGTGAATAACGATAAATGGCAACCTATAACCCAATAGATATAAATATCTCGGCAAGTACGGATGATGCACTTAAAAACATAGATAAGCTAAAAAGCTCATTAGCTGCGCTTAAAAACGCAACTAAAAGTTTGGATGTATCAGACGGTGCAAAAAACTTTACAGATTGCATGAATAAAATTTCAAAATCGTTAGCTACACTTTCAAAAGTGGATTTAAACACTCAAAAATTAAATAATGTTGTTTCTCAATTAAAAGGTTTTGGCGATGGTTTGAAATCATTAGATGCAACAGGAGTTAAAGACTATGCATCTTCTCTTAGACAAATAGTTGGTGCTGTGAACAAAGTAGGAGAAATGAAATCTAATTCCTTCAGTGTGTTAGAAGATAACATTTCTAACTTGAAACGTGTAATGGCAACATTGGATCAAAGTACTATTGATAAGATGAAAGAAGTAGCACCAGCCATGTGGTTGTTATCTAGAACAAAAGCTCAGAGTGCTAAAAGTGCAATGCCAGAAAACTCTGAAAATACATCTAATTCAACACAAACAATCTCACCCAAGGATTCTAAGCAATACGCAAGAATGGGAATGAGTGCTATAGGGGATGGCTTGCAAAATTCTATAAAAGCGTTTAAGGAAATGACGAGTTTCGCAAACAAGGCTTATAGCAGTGTTGGAAAAGTTGCAAGTGTAATTGGAAACCAATTGTTCGGTGGCTTAACAAACACAATTAAGAAAGTTAACCAATTAAAATCTGCGATAGGAAGAATTGCATTGTATAGAGCGTTACGTACTTTGATTAAAGAAGCAACCGCAGGTATTCAAGAAGGTGTTCAGAATGCATATTACTGGGCACAACAAACAGGTAATCAATTTGCAAATTCCATGGATCAAATAGCAACAGCAGCCAACTATGCTAAAAATTCTCTTGGAGCAATGGCTACACCAATTTTTAACGCTATAGCGCCAATCGTTGATGCGTTGGTTGATAAGTTTGTTGCTTTAATAAATGTAATTAACCAAGTATTTAGCTTATTAGGTGGTAGTGGTAAGTGGATTAAGGCAATCAAGCAGACAAAAACGTATGCGGATGCAATCGGTTCAACTGGTAGTGCAGCCAAAAATGCAAAAAAAGCAGTAGATTTATATATTGCATCATTTGATGAATTGCATGTAATGGATAAAACAAGTGATTCTTCTAGTGGTGGTTCTGGTAGTGGTAGTGGAACATCCTACGGAGATATGTTTGAGTATGAAGATATCTCTTCAGATGTTAAGAAATGGATGAATCTTGACGATTGGACAGAATTAGGAAAAACCATAGGAGAAAAGTTAAACGTTATTACTCAATCTATGGATGATTGGATCAATAAAACGTTTAGACCATTTGTTACTACTTGGGCTAAAAGATTAGCTACATTCATAAATGGTGTAATGGAAACATACGATTTTGAATCACTTGGCAAATTGATGGCAGATGGTTTAAATGCATTGATAGACGGTGCTAACACATTCATGGAAAACTTTAAGTCTTACAATTTTGGTAAGTCAATTGGAAAAGTGATAAATGGATGGTTTAAAAATCTCGAGTGGGATAACATCGCAAGATACTTTAGCAACAAGTTAAAAACGTTTGTAAACATCGCACAAGGATTTGTGGATGAATTGTTGCCAAAAGCATTTGAGAACGGTTATAAAATCGGCAATACGATAAAAGAAATCTTTACAAGCATTGATTGGGAACAAATCAACAATACAGTAGCTACAGGTTTAAAAACGATTGCTAACTTCATGGAAGGTTTCTTCAGTGGAGAAGATGGTTCCTTTAAAAACTTTGGGAAAGAATTTTCTAACACTATTAAAGGTGTATTAGAAAGTCCAGATACGGCAACGATTATCGAAGGTGTAGCATCATGTATTAACGCAGTTGTTGATATTTTAGATGATCCTGCATTATGGTATGACATTGGAAACGCTGTAGGTAAGGCGCTAGGTGCTATCGATTGGAACAATGCTTTAAAAGTAGCTATCGAGGCGATAGGAAGTGCATTTGTTGGATTGATAACAGGCTTGTTCTCAGAAGACCATGGAACAGCTTTCTTAGGAGTAGTTGCAGCAGTAGGACTAATAAGTACTGCGTTTAGCTTAGGAAAACAAATTCTTGTTAAAGCAGCTATAGAAACTTTTAGTTCAGAGATTGCATCAAAACTAACTTCAACAATTGCAACAAGTGTAGAAACAGAAATTGCAGAGGGTGCGCTTGATTCAATAGGATCATCGCTTTCTACAAGTTTGAGTGGAATAGCATCTTCAATCGTAAGTGCATTGCCAACACTAGGATATGTTGCAATCGGTGCAGGAATCATAACTGCGATTGGATTGGGTTTCTCAGAAATGGCACAACCTACATATCAAGAAAAGTTAGACGAAATTGATGATTTACAAGACCAGTTTTATAAACAGTTTGGAATGAACGAAACTGAATATATGCAAAAGTACGGTGTAACAGCTTTGCAAGATGCATATAAGAAGATGACAGGTGTAGATGAGAACTATCAATCTACTTCGTTGAATAGTCAACAATCATGGTTGAAAGATACAACGGGTACATTCTCAGATTTGTCAAATCAGTCAAACAAAATCATGGCAGACTCTTATAACACTATGAACAAAACAACAAGTGATGGAAATAGTGCAATGACAAGTAACACAAAGGTTACGTGGGAAGATTTGAAATCTAGTTTTTCAAATAGTATGCAAGACTTGAAAACATCTCTAAGTAATACTTGGGATAACATGAAAGCTAACACAAGCAATACCTGGTCAAATATTAAAACAACACTTGGTGATTCATGGTCAAATATCAAAGCAAGCGCAAGTAATGTTTTCTCAAATATAGGTTCAACAATTGGAAATGCATGGAATGGTATTAAATCTAATACAAGTAGTGCATGGGAATCAATCAAATCAAACATAAATAATTCTTGGAACAATATCAGAAACAACTTTTCTTCAACAGGAGAAGGGATGAAACAAACAGTTCAAGGTGTGTTTGAAGGAATCAAGTCTAAAATGATTGCACCGATTGAAAATGCAAAAAATAAAATTGCTGAAGTTGTAAACAACATCAAAGGCTTGTTCAATTTCCAAGTTAGCTTTCCACACATCGCATTACCTCACTTTAATATTTCACCAAGAGGATGGACGGCAGGAGATTTATTAAAAGGTAAAATTCCTTCTCTAAGCATCCAATGGTATGCACAAGGTGGTTTCCCAGAAGATGGACAACTATTTATTGCTCGTGAAAGTGGTGCGGAAATGGTAGGTAATATCGGTGGAAGAACTGCTGTAGCAAATAACGATCAAATCGTAGCTGCGGTTTCACAAGGTGTATACAGTGCAGTGGTAAGTGCTATGAATGGTGAAAGCGGAAACGGAAACAATATTAACTTAACAGTAACTCTAGACGGTGAAACTGTTTATAAAAATGTTGTTAAACATAACAATCAAAAAGTTAAACAGACAGGTAACTCACCTCTAATGATTTAGAAAATGTGGTAAAAGGAAGAGAGAAATAAAAGATATGAGCGTGCAATCAAAAACAGCGTATAGAACACCTTGGTTAAAGGTAACAAATATCTTACAAATCAAATACAACGATGAGTGGATTTCTCTTCCTGATCCACAATCTATGAAAATCAATAATTATGATTTAGATAGTGGAGATGGAACAGGTAGAAATCAAAACGGAGAATTGTTAAGAGATAGAGTAGCAGTAAAAGAAAAAATAGAAATTACGTTTCCACCTATGATGAGGGCGGACTATCAAGCAATATTAAACATGGTAAAAGATACGTTTTTTACAGTCAAATATTATAGCGATTACTACGGAGCTACAAGAGAAGCTACAATGTATGTAGGAGATAGACAAGTGCAACTTTATTACATGCAAGATCAAACTAATCCATCGATTGGATGGACAAATGCTATTTCAATGAATTTCATAGAAAGATAAAAGAGAAAGGAGAGAAGATGAAGAATGTCATATGAAAGTTTAACAAGGGATGTTCACGCTGTTCTCTCTTTTTACAATGAAAAGAGTGAATTAGTAGACATTTCAAGAGCGGTAACAACGATAACAGTTAAACAGATAACATGTTCAGAAGATAAATTGAAAATGGGTGAATTCTGTAAGAACTGTTTAGAGTTTGAATACTATCAAGAATTTCTAACAGAGAAAATACAATGGAA
>CAVHRL010000056.1:0-13672 GCA_963638375.1 Lachnospiraceae bacterium | reverse complement strand
TTTCACTTGCATATCCTTCAGAACGATCAAAATAAATATTCAAAAAACAAATAACCCCAAAAGAAGCTAACATAAATAAAACTATCATGAAAGCTGCAATATAAAAGCCTTCTGTCTCAATTGGTGTATAGCACATTTCTACTAACATCAAAGACAAAAAAACAAATACAAATCCTAAAATACAAGCTATTAAAAATGAAATTAATTTCTTCATTCATTCCCTCTTTTCCTAAACATTTTAAGGGAAAGATAAAAAAAAGAAAATGCATAAACATTAACTTTTCTTTTCGAATTCTTTTTTACAGTTTGGACAAGTAATTACAATCTTGCCTCTTCCACGAGGAACACGTACCATCTGATGACAATTCGGACATAAATAGTAATGATAACTACGATCCTTAACATTCATCATGATGACTTTCCATCTTCTTTTTAAAACAACCACGATTTTTTGATAATGATCATTTTCTATTCTTCTTTTTACATAGTTTGTTGAAAACATACGATACATTTCATATATCATTAGTACAATTGAAACGAAAGAAAACAATCCAATTCTTGTCATCGTAGATAATAAACTAAATATGAGTGCAATGATAACTAACATCATTCCAAACTGATCAGCACCATATTTGTTGTAAAAAAACTTCTGCAATTTATTTCTTATTTTATTCATGTTTTATAAATTACTCCAACAACATTATATTTCCAATCTACATTTCCTAGGAAATGTAAAAAAAGAAATCTTAATGATTTTGATTTCCTTTCTTTCTACTTCTATTTGGACCAGGTTTTCTAACACGATAATGACCACCTGAATTCTTCTTTTTCGCTAAGGCAACAGGTGCAGCATTTTCAGCTAAACGATAACCATCACCTGTCTTTAAAAACCAACCTATCTTTAAAACATCTCCGCAATTTGGACAAATCGCAAATCCTTCAATTGGCAAGGCATTGCTGTTTTCATTTACTTCCATGTATCCACATGCTTGGCAATACATACCTCGTGCAATACCATTCTTAATATCTTGTTTTGTTTCAATTACTTTTTTTGGTTCTTCTTTTTTCTCTTTTTTTAACTTCTTCAAAAAATCAAACATGTCATTCTCCCAATACGTATTTAGGATACTATAAATTGTATTCTTTTAAGTGAACAAAATCTGAATATTACAAGATTCCAAAATGTTGAAATGCTTTTAGAATACCATCCTTATCACAATCATCTGTAATATAGTCTGCATGTTTTTTCACTTCATCGCTTGCATTCCCCATTGCCACGCCAATTCCAGCATACTCTAACATCGTAATATCATTTCCACCATCACCAAAGGCAATACAATCTTTTACATCTACACCGATTCTATCTAATACGACTTTCATTCCTTCTGGTTTTCCGCCATTTACAGGAATCATATCCGCAAATGCATCTGTCCATCTTGCAGATTTCATACCTGGTGCGTGTTTTACCCATTCTGCATCTTCTTCCGGTTTGATATATGGACAGATTTGATAAGTGTCATGCGTATATGCTCTTGTAGGATCATCTATTTTTGGCATTCTAGATTCTTGGCCAATACTTTTTAGATAATTGTAATGTTCTTCATTGAAAGTAATGTCATAAGAATAATCTTCTTCAAAGAAAGGACATGGATAATTGGCATTTTCTTTGAGCCAAGGAACTAATTGTTTTAAAGCTTCTTTTGAAATTGGATTTTTATAATAACAGCATCTATTTTCATCCATGACATATTGTCCATTCAACAATATATAACCATTCCATGGGAATGCATTTAATCTTTCACCTAATAAAGGTAATTGTACTGGTGGACGTCCACTACATAGATAAACTTTAATGCCTTTATTTTGTAATTGATGTAATAAATCAATCGTTGTTTCTCTTAATTCTTTCTCACCAAATGGTTTTAATGTTCCATCAATATCAAAAAATGCTGCCTTCATATATTCCTCACTGTGCTGTATCTGTACTTGTATTTGTCTTTGTTACAGAGCCACTCATCAAATCTTTTCCCTTTTGTTCAAACGCTGTCCAAACAGAATCCATATTTGTATCAGTTGGTTGTACAATCATTCTTGCGTGATTGATATTATCTAATTGATCAAAGAACAAAGAATCTTCTTCTAATGTAGGACTACTATCAACTGGTAAAACATGATTTGTATCTAAATGAACCAACTGTGATTCTTCACTTCCTAAAAAGTTCGCTAAAGCAACTGCAGCTTTAATGCTTTCAGAATTCGGATTGATTCCAATCGCTTTGATTGTCGTTGTTGTCTTTAATTGTAAAGATTGTCCATTCAATGTATATGTTGGAGCCGCAACGATTCCAACGTTATCTTCACCTAAAGCAGAAACAATCGCATCATAATCCTTAGAATCCGAAAATAACGCATTCATTTTCCCCTCCGCAAGCATACTTGCATATGCATCTTCTGCATAATAATTCACAAAATTATTATTTTTTACTAAATCAACTAAATAATTTGTTACCGCAATTGCTTTATCAGAATTGAAATCCATATTTCCATTTGTCCAATTACAACCATTGGCACTATAGAATGCTGATAAATATCTAGAACTTGTCACAGGAAAACCAACCTTTCCCTTCTTTAACATCGTATCTAGATTACTTACATCATCACTTGAAAAAACACGTTTATCATAATACATAAACCATGTATCTTCACTACTAGGAACTCCATAAGTTGCTTCAGTATACGTAATAGCATCTACGATCGTCTGTACATTATTTTTATTGATCGTTTGTAATGTTTCTCCACCAATTTCAGCAATCATTTGTAAATTCACTAAAGTTGGAATTTGATCATTTGTATAAAAATAGATATCCGCAACATTTGCAGTATCTTCATTGATCTTATTTACAACTTCATTTTCAGATACTTCTTCTGTCTCAAATGTGATTTCCCATTTTGGATGTGCTTTTTCAAATGCTTTAAATTCTTTTTCTAACCATCCATCCTCTTTTAAATCTTCTTTTGAGGCCCATACTTTAATTGTTGCGCTGAGTGCTTCCTCTTCTACTTGTGAAGTTTGTTCTTCTGCAGAAGAAACTTGTTTACTTTCGCATCCCAATAAACTCCCAGCTAGAAACAATGATAAACTTGTTTGAATCAACTTATTTCTTTTCATATTGCCTCCTTAAAATCCCGTTTATTTTACCAAATATATCTATATATTGAAATTAGAAGATGCAAAAAACAAGTTATTATTGACGATTTTGTTATAATAATAAATGCACACGAAAGTGAGGTAATAAAAATGAGTAAAGTTGATGTAATTAGTGGTTTCTTAGGAGCTGGTAAAACAACTCTGATTCAAAAATTAATTAAAGATGTTTTCGCTGGAAAGAAAGTTGTTCTAGTCGAAAATGAATTTGGTGAAATTGGTATTGATGGTGGTTTCTTAAAAGAAGCTGGCATTACGATCAATGAGATCAATGGTGGATGTGTATGTTGTACATTACAAGGTGACTTCCATGATGCCTTAGAGAAAGTAGAACAAACTTATCATCCAGATCACATTATCATTGAACCAAGTGGTGTTGGTAAATTATCTGATATTCTTTCCATCGTGAAGTCTGTAGAAGGATTAGAACTCAATAGTTATAGTACTGTTGTTGACGCAAAGAGATGCAAGATCTATCACAAGAACTTCAAAGAATTCTTTGATGATCAGATTCAAACAGCTAGTTGTGTCATTCTAAGTCGTACACAAATGGTTGAAGATGATAAGTTGAATGAAGATGTTTCTATCATTCATGAATTGAATCCTGAAGTTAGAATCATTACAACTCCATGGGAAGATTTAAATGGCTTAAGTATTTATGAAGCTATGACAGGTTCTTCTAATGGATTCCCTGAAGGATTAGAAGAATTAGATTTTGATGAAGATGAACATGAACATCATCACCATCATGATCATGAAGAAGAATGTTGTTGTCATGAACATCATCACGATGAAGAACATGAATGTTGTCATCACGAACACGAACATCATCATGACCATGACGAAGAATGTTGTTGTCATCACCACGATCATTCCGAAGAAATCGCAAACGCAAATGAAGGCCTAAGCGAAGGGAATAAAGTACATATTGGTGGCGGTGAAGAAGAACATCACCATCATCACCACCATCACCATCATGGATTGGATGCAGATGATGTATTTGATTCTATTGGTATTGAAACAGTTAACAAATACACAGAAGAAGAAATTCGTACTGCTCTAAGTCAATTAGGCGAAAATATCGTCCGTGCAAAAGGAATCGTTCCTACACATGATGGTTCTTGGTTATTCTTTGACTACGTTCCAGGTGATGTAGATATTCGTAGTGGTAAAGCTGCATATACTGGTTTAATCACAGTGATTGGTGAACATGTAGATGTAGAAACAATCAAGACATTATTCAAGGTGAAGTAATATGGCAACTCCAGTTTATTTATTTACAGGCTTTTTAGATTCAGGTAAAACAACTTTAATCAAAGATACATTAAATGATCCTAGTTTCATGGAAGATGTATCTAGAACATTGCTTGTATGTTTTGAACAAGGTGAAGAAGAATATAGTGATGCATTCTTACAAGAACATCATACTTGTATTGAATATATTGATGATATTTCTTTATTTACACCAGAAAAGATGCATGAATTAGATACAATCTATCATCCATCCCAAGTCTTCATCGAATGGAACGGAACACTTGCGATACCTGATTCAATTATTTCAGACATGCCTGATTTTTGGCCTTTGGTACAAATCTTAACAACAGTAGATGCTTCCACATTCTCTACATTCATGGGCCCTTTAAGACAAATGATGTATGAACAATTACGTTATTCTGATACTGTTATTTGTAATCGTTGTACAGAAGATACTTCTGGAAGTATGTTAAGAGGTAATATCAAGGCAATCAATCGTAGAGCACAAATATTCTATGAAGGAAACTATGGTGAAGCTGTCACATTAAAAGATGGTGGATTACCTTTTGATATCAATGCACCTGTCATCGATATCAAAGATGATGATTATGGTCTTTGGTATATGGACGCAGTAGAAAATCCAGAAAAATATGATGGAAAAGAAGTTATTTTAAGAGGTTATTACGCACAAGGTATTCCTGGTTATAAACAAACATTTATCCTAGCTAGACAAGCTATGGTATGTTGTGCTGCCGATACTTCTGAATGTGGTATTACAGTAACAGGCGTAAAAATCGAAGAAATGACAAAAGGAAATTGGTATGAAGTCAAAGGTCAATTAAAGACAATCCCAATGGAGAATGGTGGAAAGACTGATGTACTTTATGCTGATCGCATTTCTAACTACGTAAAACCACAAGACGAATTTGTTACATTCAATTAAACGACCGAAAGGTTGTTTTTTTGTTAGGAAATATAACTTTCACATAATTGTTCACACATTTCATGTAAAAAAGATGGTAGAATATGGCAGTTATAAAGAAAGTGAAATTTTTGTGAAATATGTTAAATAAGTTAAAACAAATTTTTTCTATAAAAAGAATCGTGTGGTTTTTGTTTGTATCTGGTTTATTTCTTGTATTCTATACACCACATTTAGAATATAAAGTTGATTTAGATTCTGTAACAGAAGGAACGATCGTACTAGCAAACTACAACACAGACCGTGGTGAAGAAATCTTTGAAACATACAATTATAATGGTCATAAGACCTGGTATGATGTAGCACCCTACTATTCAGACATCACAATTACAAATGTACCAATTGTAACGAATTCTTTACAGATGCAATTACAAGGTGTTAAAAGTATGGTCATTAATAAGATTACACTATCTTTTGGACCAATGAAGTTGAAAGAATACACTGCTGAAAACTTCACTTCTGAAATTGCAGGATCACAAGGATTGGATATCTCTCTAGAAGATAACAAAATACATTTATCTTTACAGAATGTAGAAGGATGGATCCAATATCAAACTGAAGAATACTTACCAAAGGTCATCATTGTGGAAGTATATGCATTTATATTATTAATTGCGTGGTTTATTGCGGTATTAATTGATAAACATATTAATATTTCTGATGTGATTCCTCTAAATGAAATCATGTTATTGGCGAGTCCTTGTTGGATATTCTTCATGATGGAAAATATTCTAGGAAATTTCTATTACATCAATACTGGATTAAGACTTTTAAATGTTGGTATTATGATCATCATTTACAAGTTATTCCATTTAATTTTTAGACGTAGACCAATAGGATTGAATATCGCAAACCTCGCATTCATTGCGTACGCTATTGTTTCTACTTTCGTTGTGTTATTTAGAAATCGACCAATTGCCCCATGGGACTTTACTGCATTAGGTACTGCCATGGATGTCGCAAGTAACTATGACATCCATCTCAATTACATCATGATTTGTTCATTGGTTGTTTGTGCGATTCTATATATAGTCATGCATTTTGTTCCAAGAGATAAAACAAAGATCAATAAATGGTATGTTGCTTATCCAATTATTATTTTAGTTGTTGCCTTGTTCTTTAACAGTATTGGTTCTTATTATTTATGGGATATTCGTTTATTATCTACATTCCAAAATGAAGGAACAACATTATCTTTTACTGGTCTAGTTAGACAATTCTTAGAAACACAACCATCAAAACCAGACGGATATAGTGAAGATAAATTAAATGAATTAAAAGAGGAATATACCGCAAAAGCACAAGAAGATGTTGATACAGAAGGCACAAAACCAACTGTTATTATTCAAGTCATGAACGAATCATTCTCTAACTTAGATATTGGTGGAACAACATACGCTGAAAATATGACACCATTCTATGATTCATTGGAAAATACGATTCGTGGAAATTTATATGTTTCTGTTAGAGGTGGAGGAACATGTAATACAGAATATGAAACGTTAACCGGTAATACAACCGCATTCTTCCAAGCTGGCGTATATCCATATAACATGTATATGAATCGTTCTGTTCCTTCTACAGTTTCTTATATGAATCGTAAAGGATATTCTACAACTGGAATTCACTTAGGAAAGTCTACAAACTGGAATCGTAGAACTGCATATGAAAAACTACAATTCCAAAACACAGAATTTGCGGAAACATTTGATGGATTAGATACGATCCATGGTTATCCTACAGATGAACAAGACTTCGAAAAAGTCATTGCATGTTATGAAGAAAATAAAGGTACAAACCAATATATCTTTAATGTAACGTATCAAAATCATGGTTCTTATAAAAACGCAGACGATTTGACACAAACAGTTGATTTATCAAGTTATGGTTATGAAAACTATGATACTGCTGAAAACTATCTTTCTTTAATAAAACTAACAGATGAAGCATTCCAAAAGTTAATTGAATACTTCCAAAATGTAGATGAAAATGTCATGATCATCATGTATGGAGATCATCAACCATCATTAGGATCCGCAAGTGACCGTTTATTCTTCCCAAATAGCGGAACACCAGAAGAAGATATCAAACAATACATCACACCATTCTTAATATGGGCAAACTATGATATTGAAGATCAAACAATTGATAAGATGAGTGCCAATTACATGTCTTCTTTGATTCTACATACCGCAAATATGGAATTAACACCATATCAACAATTCTTATATGAATTAAAAGATAAATATCCAGTTATCTCGTTATATGGTTGTTATGATTCAGAAGGTAATTTCTATGAATCTGTAGATGATATTGAAGATGAAGATATTCAAAATTATCGTATATTCCAATACAACAATGTATTTGATAAAAATAGGGATATTGAGCTATTTTATCCAAAAAGTGAATCTGACATAAAGAGTGATCAATCTACGGATTGATTGCTTTTTTTATGTAGAACAAGTATAATCTCGAAGATTTACAAGGAGATGAATATGAAAAAAGAGAAAATGTCTTTAGCGAAAAAAATGACAATTGCGTTAGTTGCAGGTGTCATTGTTGGAATCAGTATTCTACTACTCAGAGAGAATCTTACAAGTAATGGAAATGAACAAGTTTGGAATTGCATAAATAATTTATTATTTGCGGATATCACTGCCGAAGGTAATGAACAAGCAATTGGTTTGTTTTATATCATTGGACAAATGTTTGTAAAGGCGATGCAACTTATGATCATTCCAATGGTATTTACATCCATTGTTTTAGCGATGATTAAAATATCAGATGCAAAGAAATTAGGAAGAATTGCTTCTAAAACAATTTTCTATTTTTTATTAACAACAATTATCGCAATTATATTAGCAGCCATCTCAGGCATGATTGCTTACAATTTTGGATTATTCCAAATCGATAACTTAGAACTTGAAGCAACAAGTGGATCAAATTCAACAAATCCATTACTTGTTATATTGAACGCTGTACCAAATAATTTCGCAAGTGCTTTAAGCAATAATGGTGGTGTATTGGCAATTGTTGTATGTGCTGTTGCGGTTGGTCTAGCAATCAATACAAACAAAGAAAAATTTTCTCTGGTTGCGTCATTATGTGAAGAAATCTCTAATTTAGTTACTGTAATATTAGGTTGGATCGTTGAAACATGCGCACCAATTGCGATATTCTGTTTATTAACAAGAACGTGTGCATCTTATGGTATTTCTTATTTAAAACCCGCACTTTCTTATATGGTTTTAACAACAGTTCTATTACTCTTATTTCTATTTATTTTCTATCCTTTATTTGTTTCATTCACAACAAAATTAAATCCATCTAAATTTTCTAAAAAAATCGGAAAAGTTGCCTTATTTGGATTCTCTACTTCTTCTAGTGCTGCTACTTTACCAATGAATATTGAAGTCGCAAAAGAAGAACTTGGAATATCTGATGAAATTGCATCCTTTGTATTACCTTTAGGTATGACGATCAATATGGATGGCACCGCAATGATGCAAGTGATTGCGACGATCTTTATCGCTGGTGTTGCAGGATATCCTGTTACATTACAACAAATTATATTAATTGGATTATTAGCTGTAATTGCTTCAGTTGGTACGCCTGCTGCTCCTGGTGCTGGTGCAGTAATTCTATTTACGATTTTATCTGGCGTAGGATTCACAAATGAAATTGCCTTATCCGTCTACGCTTTGATCCTTGCGATAAATCGACCAATTGAAATGCTCGTCACTGCATTAAATGTCACTGGTGATACTGCTTGTGCATTAGTTATCTCAAAAAAAGAAAATGCTTTAGACCAAACAAAATTTGATAGAGAAACAAAATAGAATCAGTTTTCTGATTCTATTTTATTACACTCTCCGCAATTGTTTGTATCACTAATTTTTCATCTAATGGTTTCGAAATATAATCACTCATGCCTGCTTCTTTCGCTTTGATTCTATCTTCCACAAAAGCATTAGCAGTCATCGCAATAATTGGAATGCTCTTAGCGTCTTCTCTGTTATATGATCGAATATACTTTGTAGCCTCATATCCATTCATGATTGGCATCATCACATCCATTAGGATTACATCAATATCGCCTATCTTAGATTGTTTATAGATATCGATAGCTTCTTTACCATTCCATGCCTTGATTACTTTTGCTCCATGTTCTTCTAATAAAAATTCAGAAATTTCCATATTTAAATCATTATCTTCAACTAATAGAATATTCATTCCATAGATAGAATATTGTTCAGGATATTTCTCATTTGATACATTCACTTCATCCGTATTATTTACATCAAAAGAAACAATTACATCAAATGTTGAACCCTTGTCTTTCTTACTTTCCACTGTAATCGTACCATTCATTTTATCTACGATACTTTTAACAATAGACATTCCAAGTCCTGTTCCATTATAACTAGATCTAGCTGAATGATCTTCTTGAGTAAAAGGTTCAAACAAATGCGTTTGGAATTCTTCACTCATTCCTACACCTGTATCCCTACACTTAAATTCAATACTCACTTTATTTCCATCATATCCTATTTCTTTATAAGAGATATAAACTTTACCATTTTCTTTGTTATACTTGATTGCGTTACTAATGATATTCATTACAATTCTCTTAAAATGTAATGGACTACCGATTAATTTTGTGTGTTGAATATCAAATTCTTCTTCAATGAGTTCAATATTTTTATCTTCTGCTTGTTTATCCAAAGAAAGATACGTATCTTTTATCACCTTTTCTAAATTAAAAGGAATATGTTCTAGAATAACTTCTCCTGATTCTAATTTACTTCTATCCAAGACATCATTTACTAATTCAAGTAATATTTTAGATGCATTTCTAACTTTCTCTCTACAATCTGTTTGTTTTTCTAAATCATCTGGAAAATGATCAGCAATATCTAACATACCTATGATTCCATTTAATGGAGTACGAATATCATGAGACATATTTAATAAGAAAGTTGTTTTGGCTTCATTGGCAATTTCAGCTTCTTTCTTTGTTTCTTTAAGCTCATTGAGTGCATTCTTTAATTCTTCATTTTCTTGTAGAACATAAATCGTCCTCTTTAATTTATTTGTATCCAACGCAAACAAACAGAATACAATACCGTATACAATCGATAATCTTCCCATCCATTCCATATCATATATTGTTGATAGTATCGTTGAAGCAATAATAAAGAAAGCAATCAACAATAATATCGTTGTATTCATTTTTTCACCTTGATTATGTTGTTTAATGGTGTAATAAACAAATAATAAAACATACCCAATAACCGTCACCATGAAAATCCAACCTAATGGACCTCTACAAAAATGATTTGTAGAACTAATTGAATAAACAATATCTGTAAAAAATGGAGAAAGCCCACATATCAAACAAAAAACTAATGGTATCGTCAATAAAACTTTCGCTTTTTTGTTATTTTCATGTGGCCAAATCAAACGAAGAAATAAGTATACAAGGACAGCTCTTAATGTATAAGCTAATGCAGAAAGTATGATACGAAGAGCTGTTGGTTCACTCCAATAACCTGTTATCTTTTCTAAATTAAAAGCAAGCATTTCAGCTATTTCGCAATAAAATATATTCATAAAATTATGAATATCCTTTTCATCCAAAATCTTTTCTTTATTGATAATGATCCAAATAAAGATAAGCCCAATAATTTCAGCAAAGTTGTTACTTAAAAACTCTTCAAATGTCATATTTCCCCTGTTTTTATTTTTAAACAAAATTAGAGAAGATGCAATAACATCATACTAAAAGTTAGAGATTTTCACTCATTTATTTATCTATTCTACAACTGATTTATAGTAATTACCAAAGTCCGCTAACGCATCAATGATCGGTAGCATATTCTCACCTAAATCAGTTAATCCATAATCCACCTTTGGTGGCACTTGTTGATAATCATGACGATAAATCAATCCATCATCAATCATTTGTCTTAAGCTTTCCGTTAAAACCTTTTGTGATATTCCTTCTAAATCACGTTGTAATTCATTAAAACGCCACGCTCTAACTCTTAAGTTACGAATAATCAATAGTTTCCATTTTCCACCTATTAAATCTACTGACGTGGCAACAGGGCATGCAGGAAGTTCTTCTTTTTTCTTCATATTCTTTTATCTCCAATTGAATAATAACACATTCAAATTTGATTGTACAGTCACAAAAAAGTGCGTACTTCTAATCAAGAAAATCATTCATTATGATAGATACGTCAATTGATTGAGGAGGTACTTATGACAAATTATTCTAAAACAAACATTGGTGATGAAGCTAGAGTTGAACTACATGAAACACTATCATTAACAGGTGCAGAAATTAGTTTTAATCACTTACCTGCAGGAGCAAATGTTCCATTTGTACATGCACACAAACAAAACGAAGAAATCTATGGCATCCTTTCTGGAAAAGGAAAAGTTGTCATTGATGAAGAAACGATTGAATTAACTGCTGGAGATTGGTTAAGAATCTCTCCTAACGCAAAACGTCAATTCTTTGCATCTAATGATTCAGACATTACATTTATTTGTATACAAGTAAAAGAAAATTCTTTAGAAAACTTCACTGCAAATGACGCAATTATTTATTAGTTAACAATATTCGAAAATACTTGAAATCGGTATAAATATCGATTACAATTACGATACGGTTTGAGACGCACCCGTACACAAAGGCTATTTGTGTACGGGTGTTTTTCGTTTTCAAACTGAATAAATCAACATCTACACAAAATAGCGAACATAGATATTGGAGGAAATATGAAAAATCAAAAAGTTTTCAGAGATTTCTCAAAATATGTATCTCTGAATATTTTAGGACAAATGGCTTTTTCTTGCTACACTTTGGCAGATACATTTTTTGTATCTGCTAAACTAGGAGCGAATGGATTGACTGCTCTTAACCTTGCCTTTCCAATCTTTTGCCTGATAAACGGAACAGGGCTTATGCTCGGAATGGGTGGTGGAACAAGGTACTCTATATGGAAAAGTCGAAACAAGGAAAATCAGGCAAATCGTATTTTTACGAATGCAATCTATCTTGTAATTGTGTTTTCCACACTGTTTGTTTTTACAGGGACTTTCTTTTCTGAAAATATTGTAAGACTTTTGGGTGCAGACAATACCGTATTTGCAATGACAAACGAATACTTAAAAGTAATGATGTTATTCGCTCCCGCTTTTCTGACAAACAATCTCCTACAATGCTTTGTGCGTAATGACGGTAAACCCTCGCTTTCTATGGCTGCAATGATTACGGGAAGTCTGTCAAATGTGGTACTTGATTATATATTTATTTTTCCTATGAATATGGGGATATTCGGTGCTATATTTGCAACAGGTCTTGCTCCTGTTATCAGCATCATTGTTTTATCACCATACTTCATAAAGAGAAAAAATAACTTTCATTTTGTGAAGTCTGTGCCATACGGAAAATACCTGGGTGAAATTATTTCCAGCGGTACATCGCCATTCCTTACTGAAGTCACATCTGGAATTGTTATGGCCCTGTTTAACTTTATTATTTTGCGTATTTCGGGAAATGTAGGTGTTGCGGCGTTTGGTGTAATTACGGTTATTTCTCTTGTAGTTGTATCAATTTACACAGGCTTGTCACAAGGCATTCAACCGATTATCAGTCAAAGTTATGGAATGGGAAATCGGAAAAATGTAAAAGCTATACTGAATTATGCAGTAGTAACATTGTTGTTTTTATCCGCAATCATATATTCGATTGTTTTCTTTGGTGCAGAGACTTTAACTGCTGTATTCAACAGCGAGGGAAATATGATACTTGCTGATTATGCAATAAGAGGATTAAAGCTGTATTTTACTTCCTGCCCTTTTGTTGGCTGCAACATTGTATTTGCCACATTTTTTATATCTACCGAAAAGCCTGCTTATGCACAAATTATTTCTATACTCAGAGGTTTCATTGTTTTGATACCTATGGCATTTATACTATCTTCACTTTGGAAAATGACTGGGATATGGTGTGCATATCCGGCGACAGAAATACTTGTTGCAATGGTGTCAATTATTTTTTATAAAAGGTTCAGGACAAAAGCAAACAAAATTTAATGGGAATATATCTATATGTGAACTACCACATCTAAGCACTACGTGTTATAGATGTGGCTTCTAAGGGCTTGTGTTCCCTCAGACTTTCGTCTGCCATTGATACGGTTAAGACACAGTATATT